>CAMASK010000007.1 GCA_945860895.1 Bacteriovorax stolpii | reverse complement strand
CGACACCGTCGCCTTCTTTTTTATGGATTTCATAATTATCCGGAAAACACACCACGGCAGAAGTGGCATCAAAATAGTTAGAGGCTGGACGGTAGGCATATTTTTGAGCATTGTTATAAAAAACAATGGTGGAATCATTTTGTGTTTGTGGAATTTTTTTATCAAAAACAAAAATACTTTCAAGAAATGTCATCGCACCAACGCGCGCAGATTTTTCTGAAGATAGAGCAGGAGTTAGCCTTACAGTTTCTGGATACCCAATACTCGAGAGAATCACAGGTGCTAAAAGCTCTTCACCGCCAAGATTAACTCCAACGGCGCGACCATCTTTAGTGATGATTTCACTAACGGCAGTCTTGAATCTGATTTCTCCTCCGGCGTCCTGGAGCTTTTTAATCAATAGACCAATGATTGTTCTGACTCCACCTTCAGGACGGGAAAAACCTTCAAAATAAAGTGACTTAAACATAATAACAAATTGAGCGAAGTCCATGTCATCTTCCCATGCTGATCCATAAATCAATAAAGGGCAAAGAAGCATCTCAATTAAAAGTTCATCTTCAAACATGCTCTTCAGGACATCCCGACTAGATTGGTAGCCAAGACTTAAATCGAGTTCATTGAATGACTTTACTTTTTCAACTAGCTTATTGAAGGCATCAATCTGTCGAGGAAACTTTTCATGCACTTCATTTAAAAGGAGTTCAAAATCGTTTGAAAATTTTAAATCTATTTCAGGAAATAAAATTTTGGAATGAGTTTGCTCACACAATTTAAAATCATCATAAGACAAACGAAGCTGCTTCAATAGTTTTGAAAACGGCTTTGCCTTCTCGCCTTTTTTCATGAAATTAGTCAAAGCATGCAAACCCACGTCAAATTGACGGACTCCACCTGCATCAAAATTACGTCTCTGATAATAAGAGTTCAGTCCACCTGGAATGGAATGCTTTTCAAGAATGACGACTTTTTTATCGAACATGGCCAGTCGGATGCCGGCAGCAAGCCCCGACATCCCGCCTCCGATGACAATGGCATCGTAGTTCATACTATTATTAAGCGAATTTGGGAGAAAGATAAGTTACACAAGATTCAAGAGTCGCAAGTTTTGAATAATCTTCCTGAGGCACTTCAACTTTATGGCGTTTACGAAGCTCCATCACGATATCCAGAAAATCCATTGAATCAAGATCAAGTTGCTCACGAAGAGACTTCGTGTCATCAAGGACTGATACATCTTCATCCGGGGCAATATCGGAAATAATATCTAAAACAATTTGGCGAACATTCGAAGCTGTCATGGGTCAATACTCCTTAAGCGGTATATTTTTTTACGATTAGAGCTGAATTAATTCCCAACATCCCAAAAGAGTTGTTGAGGATATAATTAACGTTTCCAATGTACTTGGGTTCATTGATTACTAAGTTATTTACTTCACATTCAGGATCCAGTTCTGTGATGTTCATTCCTGGATGAATCACACCATCTTCAAAACTGGGAATGTTTCCTGCTAGCTCCAAGGCCCCGGCAGCACCCATAGCATGACCAATGTGACCCTTGGTAAAGTTCACATAAGTTTTAGAAGATTCTTTGAAAGCATCACGCACGGCCTTGGTCTCATTCACATCACCCGTTCCAGTTCCGGTAGCATGCATATTCACAAGGTCAATATCACTTATATTTAATCCGGCCCTTCTAATTGCTTTATGCATACACTCTACCTGACGATCAGAATTAGGATTCACAAAGTCAGTGGCATCAGAATTAATGGCGTGCCCAACAATCTCAGCATAAATTTTTGCATTTCTTTTCTTTGCATCTGAGAGACGCTCTAAAACATAAACACATCCACCTTCTGAGATAGCAATACCATTTCTATTTTTATCTAAAGGACGAGAAGCTTTCGTAGGGTCTTCATGATGGGCCAGGGCCCCTTGTGCAGCAAAGGCAGCAAAGATTCCAAAAGTCTGAGGAGATTCTGAAATACCACCGGCAAGGGCAACATCTACTTCACCTAAAAGCAATTGCTGCATTCCTTGTATCACACCAACATTTCCACCGGCACAAGCCGAACCCAAAGTGTAATGAGGACCAGTAATATTCATATTCAAAGTAATTTCACCAGCTGGTGAATTTGAAACGGTTCTTGGATTATGATGAGGAGACCATAATTTCCAATCAAGGTTATTCTGGTGCATTTCATAAATTTCATTTTCTGTTTCAACGTTTCCGTGTTCAGTGATTCCTAGATAAACACCCACCATGCTTTTGTCGATTGTCTCCCAGTTAAGGCCAGAATCCTTAACGGCTTCATTGGCACAATAAATGGAAATACTTCCCGCACGAGTTCCGCGACGACGAAGTTTTTTAGATTGATACTTAAATTCATCAAAATCACACAAACCGGCCACTTGCTGACCCATGTAACGAATTTCCGTGTGCTTTACTCCGGAAACACAATTCAAAAGATTTTTTCTAAAATCCTGGAGATTATTGCCATTGGGCGCAGTTAATCCAATTCCAGTCATCACTATACGTTGTGTGTCATCCATCGAATATCCCTAGGGATTAAAGGAGAAAGTGAGTTGAAAAATTAACTCAGGCGACTTTATTTGTATAGTGAACAATTTATATTAGCGAAGGAGTTTTCAACTTGCCCAAGAGGGACCTTTTTAGGATAGTTAAGCAATTAAAAAAGTTTAATAGACTTTAAGTCTAAGGAGTCCATAGATGGAAAGCCTAATTGTTGTTTCTAAAGTAAAAAAATTCATCAAAGAAAAATCAGACATGAATACTTCTGCCGGTTTTTTTGAGCCTCTTAACCAAGATATTATCAAAGCATGCAAAGACGCGATAAGTCATGCTCAAAAACTAGGCCGCAAAACTGTTATGGGAAAAGATTTTAATCTCTATATTGAAAATGCCGACGTTAATGAAGCATTGGTAGTTTCGTCAAAAGTAAAAAAGATGATCAAAGAAGAAGCAGGTCTTTCTACCTCTGCTAAGGCAATCGAACAGTTAACTATTAGAATTCAAACTATCTGTTTGCAGTCTATTGAAAATGCAAAAACAGATAAGAGAAAAACTGTCATGGACCGAGATTTTCAAGCACCAACATGAACTTAGGATTCATTGAAAGGGCCTATGGCCAATGATTGAGTGCTACTTTTAGTGAATGGCAATGAAATGAAGTAACTAATTGCGCACATTGTAACAGTTAAGATTACTGAATATTCAATTACAATAATGAAAGTCGTTATGAACCAAGTCACTATACTCATAGTGATTGCAAAAATCGCATTCTTTGAGTTTCCTTGTTTCACCCATAGAGCAATTAATGTAATGATTAAAATACTTGGACCGCCTAAACTGGAAGCCGTTTCCACTAATCCAGTGATTGACTCCGAAGCAAAAGCGATAAGATAGGCCACAATCCCTGCGACAAAAGTTCCTCCTCTAGCAACCCTCATTTTTTGTTTTTCAGTTAAATTTGGAAAAAGTGGATAGATAAGATTATGAGAACTTAAAGCTGAAGCTGAGAGAAGAGTTGTATCAACGGTTGAAAGAATGGCAGAAACAAGTGCCCCGATAAAGATAATATAAAAAACAAAATTTAAATGTGTTTTTGCCAAAAGAGGCATAAGAGTTTCAGAATCTTTTAGATTTGGAAAATATTGAGGTCCTAAAAGACCAATGAAGACCGGGATACACCCTACCATAAAATAAATACTGGCCGCTCTTAGAGATGAATTGAAAGCCACTTTTTCAGAACGACTAGCAACGACTCTAGACACTAATTCTTGGGCCATTAAAGATCCAAGAATGGGTACCATCCATAATTCAAGATTTCCTAAAAAGCCTAAACTCTCCCCCTGTCCACCGGAAAAAGTTAATTTATCAACAGGAATAGCGGCCAAAAATGGAACAATCCCGCCTTGATCAATGATAACTGCACCAAATAAAAACACCAGACCAATAATAACAGCAATTCCTTGAATGAGGTCATTATAGGCATCTGCCAATAATCCACCCAACATGGTATAGGCCACCACCACTGTGGCAGCAGCTGTGACGGCAAAAGTCACTCCTATATCAGAATTCGCATGAATGATTTGCCCTAAGGCACGGATTTGAGCAGCGGCCCAAATAATACTTCCAGGAATCATTAAAATGGCAGAAAGTTTTTCAACATTGGGTGAAAAGCGTTCACGAAACAGATCAGGAATTGTGGTGATTTTCTTTCTCCACAAAACTTTGGCAAAAAAAAGCGCCATAATGAATAAGCAAATTGTATAGCCTAGCGGATCGGCATGAAGATTTGAAAGACCTGAATTATAGACATTACCGGCCGTACCAATGCAAGTTTCAGCACCAAACCAAGTGGCAAAGATTGAAAATGTAGCAAGAAAAGGACCAAGTGTTCGGCCTCCAAGGAAATAATCATCCTCAGTTTTAATTCTTTTTGAAACCCATACCCCAACAAAAAGCATCGATAGAATATAAAGACTGATTCCGAATAATTCCCAGTTCATCTTTGCTTGTCTCTCCGTTATTTAAGGCAATAGGCCACTATTACACCGACAAAATTTCCCACTGCAATTCCAACCAGTCCAGTTGTCACACCTGAAACCAGTATGGCCTTGTTTTTTAAAACCTGGCTCATGGGGGCCACGAAGGCTGGACCAAAAATGCCGGCCATTGAAGTTATTATTGCAGTATCTCTATCAATTTTAAGTAAATAGCAACAAAGAAAATGCAAAATAATACTTCCAAACATAATTAGCGAACAGAAGGCAAAATACCAAAGATTATTTGAAAAGAGTTGAGAAACATTGGCCAGAGATCCTACGGCAAAACAAAAAACCAATAAGAGATACTGTCCGATTTCCTGAGAACCTTCGAAGTGTCTGATTTTTTTATTAAAAGAGATCAAAAGGGCCAGACTCGTAAGAGATAAAATAATAATCCCCGCAACACTTGCACCAGTAATATGGTTTGAAATAAAAACCGAGATTGCCACAATCATTGCGGCCAGGATGAGGAGTAAGATTGAATGCAAAAATTTCTTTGATAGGGACAATGCCCGCCAATTTAAGAGATCCATTTCACCTTCATCAGTCCCTGTATGATTAAAAGCCGGCAAGAACTTTGTGAGAATTTTTACTCCAAAAGATAAAATAAAAAAGAAATATCCGCCGCCAATAATTAAATCCACAGCATTTAAAGTGACGAAAACTTCATCTCTTACTTCAAGAATTTTTCCAATCGCTGTTAAATTTGCTGTTCCACCTACATAAACACCGACTAACATCCCGGCCATCTTCCAAACTTCAGGGTCTTGATCTTTATACAAGATACCAACAAGATAACTTGCCAACATAACACACAAGATGAGAACCAGAAATGATACGATGGTGGACTTTGCAAGCTTAGACCATCCCCATAAATCAACTGAGAATAGTAGTAGTGGTAAAGCCAGCATCACACTAACTTCTGAAAGGCCTGTAGCAAGTTCCACGTCCCAAACTGAAGCAAAAATATTTCCAGCGAGAATACCTAAAGCATAACAACAGACTACTGGACTCAACCATTGAATAAACTTTACTTTGCTTTCCAAGTTCATAATTACTGATGGCAAGAAGCACGCCCCCAGAACTATCGCGATTTTATCCATCAAAATTCCTTTCAACCATCATTCTTCGGAGCTTTTAGTCTGTAAAGTTTTTTCCCTTTGCTCCTTTCAGCGCTTATTGAGAGAATACTGAGTATGAAAAAATTGATTTTCCTACTGACCTTGAGTTCATTCAATCTTATGGCCAATACTACTAATTCTTTGACCTTATATTTTATCCCTTCTCCGCTCGGTCTGGATTGGTCAAGTCCGGCGAAGCTAGCCGTCTCAGCAGCTAAAAATCGACTACGTTTTCAATCTCGTTTTATGGGTCACGTTTTTGTGGAACTTCAGTGTGGTGACAAAATTGAGCGCACCGGAATGGTTGGAACAAACTTTGACTACCTGAACCAGCTTTTGATTGAACAAAGAGGACTAGGAGTTTTGTATCATAGTTTTGCAGGTGGCCTGGAGCAATCCGCAGATGTTGAAGAAGAGATTAAAGAATTATCCCAAGATGGTGAGCGATTAAATTTTGTGAAATTTAAATTGAATGAAGGCCAATGTGCAAGAGTTGTTACTTATTTAAAAGAATACCGTAGCTACAATGTAGGCAGATATTATGGTCTGGCGAATCGACCGCTTTACGCAGAAGGCTCTGGTTGTTCCGCTTTTGGTGCAAGTTTTTTAGAAGTGGCAGGAATTCTTGACACTGAAATGACCGAGGCTTGGTCACAAACTGTACTTATTCCTCTTAAATATGCCGGACCTCCTTTGAAAACAGAAGGTGTTAGCCTTTGGTCACTTATAATGAATGCTCAATCCTGGGCCCCTGAAAAAGAAGTCCATAAAAAATTATTTTTTTGGAATCCAGATAGAATGTTTGAATGGGTAAAAGGAAAAGTTTCGAAGGCCAACGTTGAAAAAAAATTCACTGTAATCGCAATCGGAAAATCAAAGGGTATTGAATTTGATAAATCTTATTTGCCAGCACCAACTGGACCCATCTGGCAGCAGCATCTCGATAAAAATCTAATCAAATAAAAAAAGGGGCAATGCTTTCACATTGTCCCCTCTCTTTTTTTAATTCAAAAAAACTAGTTATTACCTCTTATGGCCCCACCAGTTGTGCCACCTGTACCACCAGTTGTTCCACCTGTGCCGCCAGTAGTTCCACCCGTTGTACCGCCAGTAGTTCCACCAGTAGTTCCACCAGTTGTACCACCAGTCGTTCCACCAGATGTACCGCCAGTAGTACCACCGCCAGAAACTCTTCTGATCACACCGCAAGCGATGGGAAGTGTTTCAGCTGCATTGTCAGTTGCGTCTCTTGCTGCCACTGTGCCTGGAAGATTTGCTGATGAAGCAACACCATGAATTAAAACCACTCTACCTGCTAGATTTAAATCATCTCCAGCTTCTAGCTTGACAAGATTATCACTTGGATCTAAATCCGGAGCGCGTAAATCGGCGAGCATGATAGTTAATGAAGCGCTCTCGTTGTAATTATAATTTGCGCCAGACGGATAGGAATTTTGGCCTAAAACTTGAGAAGCAATATTGCTATCAAGTGGGACAATTATATCACCTGCCACTGCAGAAGCTTCAACTTCATCCACAAATCCATCTTTATTAGTATCATTAGACGTTGTAGGACAAGAAGATCCTAAGTTAATGTACTGGGGATGTCTTGCTGAAGGAGCTCCAGTGATATTCATTTTTACAACAACATCGTCACCTTCAATCCTGATATCTCCAGTACCTGCTACCGAACCCGCAACTTGATTATTAATCGGTTTAAAGCTTACTTGATAAATTCCTTCCTCTTGCTGTTGTTGTTGAGAACCATTATTATCATCATCATCACTTCCACACGCGGCCACTAGTGTAAGCATGCATGCACCCATAACATAGGGCATGAGTTTTTCTAATTTGCTTCTTTTTTTCATTAAACTCTCCTTGTAATTGACGTCACATTCAAATAACTAGGAGGAGTTAAGCAAAACGAATGCCAGACTTAAAGAATGGAAATTACTCCTTAGCGTAGATACTAGACCCAGGTTGTTAAGGAAAAGATAACTACTTTTGTGGCATTTTAAGCAAAAAAAAAGAGAGCAGCTGCTCTCTTTTTTTTAGTTACCTATTGCTAAGCCTTCGCCTCGCGGATCTGAGACACCAGTCCATTTTTTATTCTCGCGCTTAATGGCCTGGATTGAACAGCCAAGTTTGTCATGAATGACATTATGACCCTTTGCCTTTAAATCCTTTTCTACTTTTTCAGAAAGAAAAGGTGCTTCAATTTTTAAAACATCTGGACGCCATTGCTGATGAATTCTTGTGGCCGCCACAGCTTCAAATAAAGGCATTTTAAATTCCACCGTATTTAATATGGTTTGGGCTACACAGGTAATGATTCTAGTACCCGATGGTGAGCCCAGTGCCATATAGGGTTTATCTTCTTGGGTAATAATGGTTGGTGACATGCTTGAGAGAGGTCGCTTATTTGCCTCAACAAGATTATTATTCCCACCAACAGCACCAAAAAGATTCTGCTCACCAACTTTTTGTGCGAAGTCATCCATTTCATTATTTAAAATGATTCCAGTTCCTTGTGCAATAACACCTGAACCGAACCAACCATTAATAGTCTGAGTAGAGGCCACCATATTTCCATCTTTATCTGCAATCGTGAAATGGGTCGTTTCACTGGATTCATAAGGAAGTGGAACAGCTTTTAATTGATCTGCCTTGATGGCCTTGTCCGTATCGATTTCTTTTGAGAGTCGCTGTAAATAAGTTTTTTCTAGAAGCTCTTTTACCGGCACAACATGAAAATCAGGATCACCCAAATAGGTCGCACGATCCATGAAAGCACGCTGCATGCTATTGGCCATCAAATGCACGGCCTCAGTGGACTGAGGTCCCATACTTTTCAAATTATGAGGCTCAAGCATTTTCAAAATTTGTATCACATGAATTCCTCCAGAACTTGGCGGGGGCATGGAATAAACCTTGAGACCTTTGTAGTGTGTGCTAACCGGAGTGCGGACTTTCATTTGATAATTTTTCAAATCTTTAAGGGAAAGAATTCCACGCTTGGAATGAACCGTCTTCACAATCGCTTTGGCCACTTTACCATGATAAAATGCATCTCTTCCTTTTTCAGCGATCAACTCAAGGGTTTTGGCCAGATTTTCTTGCACAATAAAGGTTCCAAGCTTGGGAACGGTACCGTCTGAATTTAAAAATATCTTTTTGGCCTCAGGGTCAACCTTCAACAAATGCTCACGATCCTTAAGGGCCACTTGTAGTTGGTCATAAAGCGGAAATCCTCTGCGGGCCAACTCAATGGCCGCTGCCATGGTTTGTTTCCAAGGCAAACGACCAAAACGTTTATGAATATCATAGAGCCCAGCAACTAGTCCTGGAGTCGCAACGGCGAGAGCACCTTCCTGAGACAAGAGGGGTTGCGATTGCCCATCTTTAGTTAAAAACATTTTTGAATCAGACCCAAGTGGAGCAATTTCTCTGAAATCAAAAGCATAAACTTGATTTTCAGCATGATTATAAAAAAGTAAAAAACCGCCACCACCAATGCCCGTGGATTGTGGCCTTTCAACTGAAATTGTGAAAGAAGCCGCCACAAAAGCGTCAATTATATTTCCACCATTTGAAAGAATATTCAAAGCTGCACGGGAAGTGGCTTCACCTTGAGAAGCCACCATGTTGCCTGAAGCTGTGCTTTCATATTTTGCACGGCTAAAATGCTTGGGAGGAGAAATTATATTGACCTGATGAGAGCAACCGACAACAAAGATCAATAAAAAGATGAGACGCATTTACGACTCCTTAGAATTAAAGGATACTTTCACGAGTCTAGGAGAAAACTAATGAATCTTAAAGATAAAAAATGCGTGCCATGCTCAAGTTATGTTCCCCCATTGCCTATGGAGGAAAAGAAAAAATTAATCGCCGAATTAGGCTCGGACTGGCATCTGACTCATGACGACACAAGACTAAAGAGGGAATTTAAGTTCAAAAACTTTAAGCGCGCCCTTGAATTTACCAATGAAGTGGGAAGACTGGCCGAAATAGAGAAACATCATCCGGAAATTCATTTAGGCTGGGGACATTGCAATATTGAAATCTGGACTCACACCAATAACAATCTAGTGGAAAATGACTTCATTTTGGCAGCGAAAATTACTGACAGCTTTAAAGCTCTTTTCCAAGTTTAGTCATTTGAAGCTTAATATCTTTTAAATAATTTTTTTGTTTGATATTTTTTTTTAAAAGATAAGACTGAGACGGATCGATATAAAATTGCTTAAGTGCCTCTCTACCAATAAGCATCCTGTACTTCATGGTTTCACGATTTGAAAGAGTCAGTTCAATAACTTTTCTCATACCACCCATTTGAATCGTTGTATTAATCACATAACGATTTTCTCTATGGCCTCCGGAATCTGTAACGATTCTTCGATCAACCATAGGGGCACTACACGCTACCACAATATCTTTATTTTTTTGAATTGGATGAACTTTGAATTTTACAAAGGCAACACCTCCACGTCTTACAACTTTTATATCAAAGGCGTGCATGCTTGAAGTTTTCGCTCCAGTATCTATCTTTGCCTTTAGGGCCACGAGACCCAAATCCCCAAGAGAAATCCACTCCCTGAAACCAATGATAGTAGCATTTTTTTGATTTATTTCACTCATTCATTGATTATAAACTAAAAAAAAAAAAAACTGTAATGGATGATTTTTCCGGTAAAGAATTCTTGCTTACTACATTGTGGATGTTAGAATAAAAATGGTCTGACATAATGTCAAAAGGATGCAGGTTCATTTAATGAAAAAAATTTCTATTTATTCCACTTTAACTTTTTCTGCACTTTTGCTTATGGGTTGCTCCCAAATGAAAAGAACCATGAAAAAAGAACCATCACGTGAAATGAGTTCACTTATGGGTAACGTGGAGATTGAAAAAGGTTTTGCAAAAAAGCCAAAAAAAGGTGAATACACCCACGAAATGGCCGAAGCAAATGCCGATGATGGCGAGATTAAACAAGAAGTTGGAACGGCCGAAATCGATGCTGAACTACCAGGTTCTGAATCAGACGCAATTCCCTATTCACGAGATTTCTTAAAAAAGAAAAACACCAAACGTTTGGAATTCTGGGTCGATTACTTTACTAAAAAAAATCGTGATCGCTTTCAGCGATTTCTTAACAATGGTGAGGAATATCGGCATCATATTGAAGCTGTTTTCCAGCAATATGGACTTCCTAAAGAGCTTTATTTCGTTGGATTAATTGAATCTGGTTACTACCTTGGTGCTCGCTCTCATGCTTCTGCTGTAGGACCTTGGCAGTTTATTAAAGCAACCGGTAGAAGATATGGAATGGTGATCACTCACGAAATGGATGAGCGTCAGGATTTATTTAAGGCCACTCACGCTGCTGCTCAATATTTCAAAGATCTCCATAATATTTTTTCAAGCTGGGAACTAGCTCTGGCCGCATACAATGCTGGCGAAAATGGCATGATTAGAAGAATCATGAAGTATGGAACGAGAGATTTTTACAAACTTTCCCGAAACAAACAGCTTCCATCTGAAACGATTAACTACGTTCCGAAAGTTTTAGCGGCCATGCACATTGTAAACAATGCCAAGGCCTATGGATTTGAACTTCCTAAAAAACAGCACCGCCTGTTTGATCAGACAGTTTTGATTCCAGCAAAGAGAAATGTTACTTTGCAATCTATCGCTAAAAACCTGAATGTGGATCACAGAATACTTAAAAAGTTGAATCCTGAACTTAGAAGAAACATCACTCCCCGTCACTTTGCCGGAACTTATATGCTGAGAGTACCTAAGTCCAAATATGCTTACGAGCTGGCCGAAGAAGTTAAAACATCTGCTCCCGTTGTGGCGACAATCACAACTCTACCAAAATTTTCTCGGCCTGAATCTCGTAAGGAATTGAACCGCAGAACTGCCGCTTCTTTAGTGCCAAAAATCCATCGCGTAAGAAAGGGTGACACGATCATTAATCTTGCCAAAGCTTATAAGACGACCCCAAGGGCCTTGGCAGAAAACAATAATCTGAGTTCATGGAGAGCAAAACTCAAAGTAGGACAAAGGCTTCAGCTGGCCTCTAATAAAGAAACTCTGAGCGTTTCATCTGCGAAAGTAAAACTAACCAATCGTCCAATAGTTTATAAAGTGGCCAGAGGCGACAGACTGACAGATATTGCTCGTCTATTCAATTCCCCTATGGCGAAAATCAAGAGCATCAATAAACTTAAACGTGGAAAAATCCTGGTAGGCCAGAAACTGGTACTACCAAATACGCAAAAAGGTATCTATACAGTAAGACGTGGTGATCATCTGATGAAAGTTGCAAAAGACTTCAATCTACCAATCTCTACTCTGTTGAAGATTAATTCTCTTAAAAGAAATACCATCTATCCTGGCCAGAAAATTATTGTGAATATGGATTAAAAACAGGCGTTGAAATTTGAAAAGTTGCCTTTAATGGCAAGTGATCTGATAGGGCCGAAGGTAAAACTTCGGCTTTTATCATTTTAAGGGACTTATCATAGAAAATATAATCGAGGCGTCGATTAGGATGATTCGAAGGGAAAGTAAAATAACGGGACTCATCTAAAGCATAAATAGAGTCTGGTATGACTTCGGCCAGCTCAGACTTAAGAAGTATTTCATAAGTGGTATCTGATTCATAATCATCTTCACTTGCCTGGAATTTTCTTTTTTTAGTAGCACTCAA
Organism: Bacteriovorax stolpii; assembly: GCA_945860895.1. GTDB lineage: Bacteria > Bdellovibrionota > Bacteriovoracia > Bacteriovoracales > Bacteriovoracaceae > Peredibacter. The sequence continues at coordinate 54,190 of CAMASK010000007.1, read as the reverse complement.
GGGAAGAGTATTAAAATCCCCTGCTACTAATTGAATCTTTTCATTTTTGATTTTATCCACCAAAAGTTGCGCTTGGGCCTTTCTATCACCCTGATCAAAAGCTTCAAGATGGAGATTAATTAACTTCACTTTTTTCTCACCCAGCTCAATCTCAACTTCTTGAAAATACCGGTGAGGGTAGAAAATGTTATACCACCAGGGTTTAGAAAGTGGTTTTTTTAAAAAATGAATTTGATGAGAAGAAATTGGGTACTTACTTAAAATCGCTCCTCCGGCCACAATTCTTCCAAAATGATGACTAAAAGGTAAGTAGGGAAAAGGCACATAATTGGAATTCCATCCCACGGCTTCGGCAACATAAGGATAGGCCGCTTTAATGGCAAGATACCGGGCCTGATTGATGCCGTAACTTCGATTGGAATCAAAATCTATTTCCTGCAAACAAATAATATCAGGAGCAGAAGTTTTTATTTCTTCCACAAGTTTATTTAACTTATCTTCGTAAAAAGATTTTTCTTTCGGTTCATAGGCACTTCCATCAGATCCAATGCCATAAAGAAAACCCAAATTCCATGTCTGAACTTTTACGACGGCCGGATATTCTTCATTGTTCACCATACCATCTGGCTCAAAATGAAGAACTTCAGCTTTTACAATTTTTTCATTTAGACTCCATGGATAACTGGCCCAAATAAGAACAATCAATAAAATTAAAAAGCTTAGGCCAGGAATAAGAAGAAGCATTTTCATACTTTTACGCCACCAATGAACAGACTTTGCAGTCTTCCAGGAAAGGTGATGCCAATAAAGGGGTTATGTTTGACCTTAGTTTTTAAGGAGTCGCTAGTAACAGTCGTTTTAGCTTTAAGATTTAGAACTGTGAAATTTGCACGATAACCTTTTTTTAGATATCCCAAACCCAGACCATAATTGTCATAGTTTTTGGATAGTTTTTTCCATGAATCTAAAAACTGATTATGAAAGTCACCCGGATTTTCAGCGGTGAATTTTGCCACAAGTTGAGGTGCGAAGCCTTCATTCAATAACCAGCAAACAAATCCCGCGTAAGTATCTAAACCTGTTAATCCAGATTGTCCGATCATTTTTTCCTCCAAAGTATGAGGAGCATGATCCGTGGCCAGAAACTGTATTTCGTCATTTTTTAATGCCGCTTTAAGGGCCTCTTTATCTTTTTTATAACGAATCGGTGGATTCATTTGGAAAGCTTTATATTTTGAAGGTTCAAGCTCTTCAATGTCAAAAAACAAATGTTGAGGAGTCACTTCAATAGAAACATTCACTCCACGTGAGCGAGCTTGCCGAATGAGCTTCAGGCCTTCGTCTGAAGAATAATGACAAAGCTTTCCCTTCAATTGATATTTTTCAATCAACATCAAGGCATCCCGTGTGGCCACAGCTTCTGCCTCAACAGGACGCTGCTCATGATGAAACTTCAGGTTCTTTTTCGCCTCAAGAATTTCAGGATCCTCACAATGAAAACTCACGTGCTGACCGCGATAATGAGAAAGGGTTTCATCCAGAGTTTTTAAGTCTTTAAAAAATAACTCTCCAACTGAAGGGCCCATATAAACCTTGTAAGGAACCGGGTAGGAAAGTGGCCGTGTTCCTGGTCCAATGCCGGCGTAAAACCACAAACAGCCACAAGCCTTTTCACCTAAATGAAATTTCGCCTCATAACTTTTATTATCAATGGGAGGGATTGGATTATTAGGCATATCACCCGCATGAGTGAGTCCCCCATTTTTCATGGCCGCTAAAGCCGAAAGAAAATCTTCCTTATACATATTTTTTCCGGAAACATCTTCCCGCGCGTGAATATGCACATCACCCATGCCTGCAAAAAGGAGACAATCATCCTCAAAGTAGAAATCGGCTTTCTCTTTCAAGTCTCCTGTTTCCAAAATCTGTCCACTCACTTCATCAAAGCGTATTTGCATTCTCTTGACTTCAGTGGAAGAACTACAAACAGCATCAATAATTTTCAAACCTGACCTCGCACTACTGTCACAGGAGAGCCTTGAGCAACAGGCATGGTGATAATTTCATCAATCACCACATGACGAGGCTGATCCAGCATAAATTGCATCATGCGGGCAATGTCTTCGCCTGTCAGTGGAGTCATTCCCGAATAGACTGAATCAGCTGCGACTTTATCACCACCAAATCTGGTTAGACTAAAATCAGTCTCAACCATTCCTGGGGAGATCTGCATGACTCTTAAATTTCTTCCTGCGGTTTCCTCTCGTAAAACTTTTGTGAAGGCACTCACGGCATGTTTAGAGGCGCAGTAAATAGCGCCACCGGGATAAGTTAAATGCCCGGCAACGGAACAGAGGTTAATAATATCTCCTCCGCCATGCTTAAGCATCCAGGGAACCACCATGTGCGCCATCTTAAAATTAGCAAGAACATTCGTGGAAATCATTTGTTCCCAATCGGAGAATTTGGAAGTTTCAACTTTATCTTTACCGATGGCGAGTCCTGCGTTGTTAATCAGGATATCGATACGAGAATTGGAAACACTCGCAATCTTATCCGCAAGTCCCGGTTCATTCACATCTGAGGCGATTAAATGAATATGAACTTGAGGATATTTTTCGAGAATCTCTTTCTTGAGTTCTTCTAATCGCTCAATTCTTCGGGCCACTAAAATAAGTGCTAAATTCTTGGAGGCAAGTGACCAGGCCATGGCCTTGCCGATACCAGCAGAGGCACCAGTGATGAGAGCTATTTGAGGTGTGTATTGTGACATACCTTGAGTTTAGAAAACTCTCCTGAGTACGTCTAGGAAACTACAAACAAAAAGGCCACCCGAAGGTGGCCTAAAAGATTACTTATTCAAATTTCTTAGAACGTAGTGAAGGATGCCTGAGTTTTTATAGTACTCAAGCTCATTGGCCGTATCGATTCGAGACTGAAGCTTGACCTTAGTCACATCACCATTTTTACGCTTAATCTCGGCCTCTAAAATGGCCTTAGGCTTCATGTTAGTTAATCCCCGAATAGTCACTTCTTCAGTTCCATCAAGGAAAAGTGCTTTACGGTTTTGACCTTCAGTAAATTGCAGAGGAATAACTCCCATACCAATTAAATTAGAACGATGAATTCGCTCAAAACTCTCAGTAATAACCGCCTTAATACCTAAAAGACGTGTGCCTTTGGCCGCCCAGTCACGAGAGGAGCCGGTACCATATTCTTTACCAGCAAAAACCACTAATGGTTTACCGGCTGCCTGGTACTTCATGGAAGCATCATGAATTGTCATCTCTTCTTTAGTTGGAATATAAGTTGTGTATCCACCCTCTTTGCCAGAGGCCACCATTTCATTTTTCAAACGGATGTTGGCAAAAGTTCCCCGAGTCATCACTTCATCGTGACCACGACGAGCGCCGTATTGGTTAAAATCAGCTGGCTTCACGCCACGACCAACTAAGTAAGCACCCGCTGGAGTTTCAGGCTTAAATGATCCTGCCGGGGAAATGTGATCAGTAGTAATAGAATCACCAAATAAACCAAGAACATTGGCCCCGATAATATCCTGAACTGGAGCTGGCTCCTTTTGCATACCTTTAAAGTAGGGAGGATTATTGATGTAAGTTGAATTTGCATCCCAAGCGAATGTTTCCCCTTCTTTTACGGGAACTTTCTGCCAATCAGTATCACCCTGGAACACATTCGAATAACGTGACTTATACATGGCCGAAGTAATGGATTTAGACATGGCATCCTGAATTTCCTGAGAAGTAGGCCAGATGTCTTTGAGATAAACATTGTTGCCTTTAGTATCTTTACCAATAGCATCTTTTGAAAGATCAATTTTCACGTTACCAGCAATAGCATAGGCAACCACCAATGGAGGAGAAGCCAGATAATTTGCTTTTGTATCCGGAGACACACGACCTTCAAAGTTTCTGTTACCAGATAAAACTGCTGCTACTGCAAGGTTTGAGTCTTTAATCGTTTTTGAATACTCAGTGGCAATCGGACCGGAGTTACCGATGCAAGTGGTGCAACCGTAACCAACCAGATTGAATCCTAACTTATCTAATTCGCCCTGAAGACCCGCGGCTTCAAGATAATCAGTTACGACTTGAGAGCCGGGAGCAAGTGAAGTCTTCACCCATGGTTTAGTCTTGAGCCCAAGAGCATTAGCCTTTTTGGCCAAGAGTCCCGCCCCAATGAGAACTGAAGGATTTGAAGTATTCGTGCAAGAAGTTATCGCCGCAATCATCACATCACCATGACTAAGGTTATGATCCTTGTGCTCAACTTTCACAGAAAAGTTCACATCATCAGCTTTAACTTTATAACCAGTTTCAGAAGTTAAATCTTTCATGAAGCCAGAAGCCACGTCAGTCAAAGCGACTTTATCTTGAGGACGCTTAGGACCAGCAAGTGAAGGAACCACAGTTCCAAGATCTAATTCTAGAGTATCTGTGAAGATAGGATCTTTAGCCTCGTTTCTCCAGAAGCCTTGCTCTTTAGCATAGGCCTCCACTAATTGAACGCGCTCTTCATCACGGCCGGAGAAGCGAAGATAATCAATCGTCTTCTCATCTACCGGGAAGAATCCACACGTGGCACCATATTCTGGCGCCATGTTGGCAATAGTTGCTCGATCAGCAAGAGTCATATCTTTGAGACCAGGTCCGAAGAACTCAACGAACTTATCTACCACACCTTTTTTACGAAGCATGTTTGTGACAGTTAAAACGATATCAGTTGCCGTGACACCTTCTTTTACTTTTCCAATAAATTTAAAACCAACAACTTCTGGAATTAACATCGTCACGGCCTGACCAAGCATGGCTGCTTCTGCTTCGATACCACCAACGCCCCAACCAAGAACTGAAAGACCATTGATCATGGTGGTGTGTGAGTCAGTTCCAACACATGTATCACAATAAGCAATTTCTTTTCCGTCTTCATTTTTTGTCCACACTGTTTGCGCCAGATATTCAAGATTAACCTGGTGGCAAATTCCTGTTCCCGGAGGAACTACGCGGAAGTTTTTGAAAGCTTTCTGACCCCATTTAAGAAAGTTGTAGCGTTCAGCATTGCGCTCATACTCTAATTTTTTATTTGCTTCAAAAGCATCTTTATTTCCAAAGTTATCAACGATCAAAGAGTGATCGATCACCAGATCAACTGGTACCAGTGGGTTAATCTTCTGAGGATTACCACCAACAGACTTCATGGCATCTCTCATGGCCGCTAAATCAACCACTGCCGGAACACCGGTAAAATCCTGCATCAAAACGCGTGCCGGATAATAATTAATTTCACGAGTGGATTTTTTATTTTTAGTCCATTCGCCCATGGCCTTAATGTCATCACCGAAAACTGTAAAACCATCTTCATTTCGAAGAAGATTTTCCATCAACACTTTAAGTGAATTGGGAAGATTATCGACATCGCCAATACCGGCCGCTTGAGCAACTTTAAGTGAAAAATAATCATAAGATTTATTTCCGACCTTAAGGGTTCGTCGAGTTTTGAATGAATCCAATCTGTTTTGTGACACTTTAAACTCCTGAAGTTGGGCGTAAAATTAATGGTTTATTCTATTACTCTTCGAGGAAACAGACAAAGAGAAAGCCCTAAAAAAAACTGACCCTCGAGAGTGGGAAAACATTTCGCACCTTTTCAGTCAAGAATTAAATTCTTTAACTCTCCCACTTTTCACCGATACGCCTCTAAGAGGGATACGCTGCTATGAAAAAAGACTCTGTGTTTAATATTACTCGTGAGAAACATCTGGATCATATGACCCGGGTCGTTCCTTTTATCGTCGGGGCCTATGCCATTCAATGCTTTTTCATTACCAAAATGGGTCCTATCTCATTTGCAGTGGATGGACTCATCTTCATGGGTATCTGCCTTGTAGTGATGATTGGCTGCTTCATAGGCTACGATTTGACTCACATGGTAACGTTTCATGAAGATACATTTTCAATAAAAATAAAATGGTTAGGTTATGAGCAAAGTGTGAGTTATGAGGAAATTACGTCAGTAGAAATTTCAGAACCGGGTGTAAGCTTTGCCTCAGTACACGTGACCACTAAAGATGGAAAAAACTACGGGTTCTTCTTTGTCGATGATGCAGACAAGGTCAAAGCATGGATAGATGAAAAGCGATCACCAAAGATGCAAGCTGCTGCTTAGCTGTTACCCATTTTAAGTATTCAATGATCTATTATCCGTTGCTGCTAAACAGGCTTCTTTAAGGGCTTCAGAGTAAGTGGGATGAGCATGACAAATGCGTCCGATATCTTCTGCCGAAGCTCTGAATTCCATCGCCACTACGGCTTCAGCAATGATATCAGCAGTACGTGGCCCAATCATATGAATGCCAAGAATTTCATCTGTATTTTTATCGGCCAGCACTTTGATAAAACCAGCACTTTCATTAGAAGCTCTTGCTCTTCCAGAAGCTAAGTAAGGAAATTTTCCCACTTTATAGTCAAGTCCCTTTTGTTTTAATTCCTGTTCTGTGTGTCCGACACCGGCCACTTCCGGCCAGGTATAAACTACACCGGGAATTAAATTATAATTTATGTGTGGTTTTTGTCCCGCAATGAGTTCGGCCACAAAAACACCCTCTTCCTCGGCTTTATGAGCAAGCATAGCACCTTTAACCACATCCCCTATTCCATAAATATTTGAAACGGCAGTCTGTAAGTGATCGTTCACTGCAATCCTTCCACGCTCATCAACTTTTAATCCAGCGGCCTCTAAGTTTAGGCCATCAGTATAAGGACGACGCCCAACTGCAATCAATACGTAATCCCCTTTGAGCTCAATAATGGATTCATCCGCCTTATTTTTCGCTTTAACACTGACTTCATTGCCGTTACGAATGACTTCAGTCACACCATGGCCGAGATAAAATTCCATGCCATCTTTTTTAAGTACTTTATGGAGTTCTTTCCCAAGATCTTGATCCATGGTTGCAATCACATTATCAGCAAATTCAACCACCGAAACTTTTGCACCAAGACGCTTAAAGACTGAACCAAGCTCAAGCCCGATCACTCCTGCGCCAATCACAATGAAATGCTTTGGAACTTCCTTAAGCTTCAAAGCTTCAGTGGAAGTGATAATTCTTTCTTTATCAATCTTCACATTAGGAAGAGTTGAAGGTTTAGACCCGGTAGCGATGATAATATTTTTCGCTGAAATTTCTTGAATCCCTTTTTCGCCTTTAATGACTACGGTATTTTTATCTTTGAAAGAGCCATGGCCTTCATAAACCGTGACTTTGTTTTTCTTCATTAAATACCCAACACCTGAGGACATATCACTGACAACTTTTGCCACTCTATCGCCCATTTTCTTAACATCTAATTTAACGTCTTTTGCCGAAATGCCGTGAACATCAAAAGAATGAACGAGTTCGTGATATTTCTCAGAAGAATCCAGCCAGGCTTTGGAAGGAATGCAACCCACGTTGCCGCAAGTTCCACCTAATGCTTTATACTTCTCAATAATAGCGACCTTCATTTTTAACTGGGAAGCGCGAATAGCGGCAATATAACCACCAGGTCCTGAGCCAATAATGACGAGATCAAACTGTTCCATAAAAATTCCCATTTAAAAAAAGCTGTTTACTGACTCTAGAGATCTAAAAGCATTCTTGAAGGATCCTCTAATTGTTCTTTAACTGATTTCAAAAATGAGACGGACTCTCGCCCATCAATAATTCTGTGATCATAAGAAAGAGCAACATACATAATTGGACGAATCACGACTTGCCCATTAACCGCTACAGGTCTTTCAACAATATTGTGCATCCCTAAAATAGCAGACTGAGGAATGTTAATAATTGGTGTTGAGAGCATTGATCCAAAAATTCCACCATTAGTAATGGTAAAAGTTCCATTCTGCATTTCTTCAATGGATAATTTGCCATCACGAGCACGTGTCGCGAGCTCAATAATTTTAAGTTCAATTTGAGCCAAACTCATGGATTCAGCATTTCTAATAACAGGTACAACCAAGCCTCTTGGCGTGGAAACCGCAACCCCCACATCAGCATAATTATGATAAACCAATTCCGAACCATCGATCATTCCATTAACGGCAGGAAACTGCTTAAGCGCGTTGGTACATGCCTTAGTGAATAAGCTCATGAAGCCCAGGCCGACACCGTGTTTTTCCTTAAAACTATCTTTATATTTTTTACGCATCTCCATCACGGCACTCATATCAACTTCATTAAAAGTTGTGAGCATGGCCGTGGTATTTTTTGCGGTCACTAAACGAGTAGCAATTGTTTTGCGCAGTCCTGACATTTTTTCACGTTTAACTTCGCGAGAAAATGAAGACGCAATGGTTTGTTGGGCCAGACCTTTTAATGAATGATCCGTAGTAGGGGCCGAAGAGACTTGTGCATTAAGTGCATCGGCTTTGGTAATGCGCCCATCTTTGCCAGTGCCTTGAACGCTGGAGGAATCAACTCCTTTTTCATTCAAGATTTTACTGGCAGCTGGTGAAGGAAAGTTCTTGTCACCAGAAGTTGGTGCCTGGAGTTTCTGAGCGGAAGTGGTCTCAACTGATGGGGCCGAAGTGGCGGCAGTTGGTGCACCTGCAGTGATGGTTTCATCGACTTGAGCAATCTTAGTTGCAATGGCAACGACTTCGCCTTCTTTCACTAATATTTTTAATTTACCCGCTTTAGGCGCAGAAATTTCAAGTGTTGCTTTATCACTTTCAATCGAACAAATTGCTTCATCAAGTTTTACTATATCGCCGTCTTTTTTTAACCAACTAGCAATCGTCACTTCTGAAATTGATTCACCAACGCTAGGAACTTTTACATCAACCATAAACTCTTATCCTTATTTTAACTTCTTAAACAATTTCGATTCTTTCAGAAAATGCATTATTAACAATCTTTGCCTGCTCCTGGGCATGAACACTTGCATATCCTGTGGCCGGAGAAGCTGAAGATTTACGAGCAATAAGCTTGAAATCATCAAACTGCACGTAACGTCTTAAAAAAGTAAAGGCTCCCATATTTTTAGGTTCTTCCTGGACCCATACTTTCTCTGCGTTCTTGTATTTCTCAATCAACTTAAAGCTCTGCTCTTCAGGCATTGGATAAATCTGCTCGAGGCGCACGATTGCAACATCCTTGCGCTTATCTTTTTGCTGTTTAGCTTTAAGATCGTAATAAACCTTACCAGTACAAAGAAGTAAGCGTTTAACTTCTTTAGCATTAACATAGGCATCGTCGATAATTTCCTGAAATCCACCTTCAGTGAAATCTTTTAATGAAGAAACGCATTCAGGGTGACGCAACAGAGACTTAGGAGTGAAGATAATTAATGGCTTTCTGAAATCCCATTTCACCTGACGTCGAAGGATATGGAAAATATTGGCAGGAGTCGTTAAGTTGGCCACCACCATATTCCATTCAGCGGCAAGCTGTAAAAATCTTTCAGGACGGGCATTTGAGTGCTCTGGTCCCTGACCTTCATAACCATGAGGCAGAAGCATCACCACGCCGGATTGTCTCTGCCATTTTGATTCGCCGGAAGAAATAAACTGATCAATAATTGTCTGAGCACCATTGGCAAAATCACCAAACTGAGCTTCCCAGATATTGAGTGAGCTAGGGCAACCTAGGGAGTAGCCGTATTCAAAACCAAGCACAGCATATTCAGATAAAAGCGAGTTATAGATTTTAAATTTTCCGGCCTTTTCAAGCGAGCTCAAAAATAAATGACGGGTGTTATTGATCTCATCCACGACACCTGCATGGCGATGAGAGAAAGTTCCCCGAATACAATCTTGACCAGACATCCTGACGTTAATTCCTTCCTGAAGAAGTGACCCATAAGCAAACAACTCGCCCATGGCCCAATCAAACTGATCATCATTCCATCGCTTTTGTCTTTCTTCCATAAGCTTTTCAATTTTTTGAATGGGCTTAAAGTGTGAAGGTAAGGTGGTAATTGCTTTTAAGTTTTTCTCCAAAACTTCTTTTGGAACACCAGTTTTTGGTGAGTAATCAAAGTCTTTAGGAATCGAGCGGCGAAATGATTGCCATTGAACTTCTGGTTTCTGATAAAGATAAGGCAGAGGCTTTTGCTTAACCATGTTGAATCTGTCTTGCAGTAAATTCTTAAACTGCTCCTCCATCTGAACGGCCAGCTGAGCTTCAATTTGCTTACCCTCAATTAATTTGTCTTTGTATATTTCACGCGCATTAGCATGCTGAGAAATTAATTTGTAAAAAGAAGGTTGAGTAAATCTTGGTTCGTCCGATTCATTATGTCCGTGTTTGCGGTAACAAACCATATCAATAAAAATATCTTTTTGAAATTTTACTCTGAATTCAGTGGCCAGTTCTACGGCATAAACAACTGCTTCGGCATCATCGCCATTAACGTGAAAAACAGGTGTTTCCAAAACCCTTGCTACAGAACTTGAGTAGATTGAAGAGCGTGCATCATCAAAATCGGTTGTAAAACCAATTTGGTTATTGATCACAAAATGGATAGTGCCACCAACATTATATCCACGAAGACCCGACATCTGAACTGTTTCATAACAAATTCCCTGTCCAGCGACTGCTGCATCACCATGAATAATAATAGGTAGAATTTTTGAAGGGTCCTCATTGTATAGTGAATCTCCCTGAGCTCTGGAGTAGCCTAAAACCACTGCACTAACCGCCTCAAGGTGAGAAGGATTTGGCATTAATTTCAAATAAACTTTTTGATTTCCCGTTGTCGTCACTTGTGAGGAATATCCCATATGATATTTTACATCACCGTCACCCATAGTGAGATCTGGAGTCGCCTGCCCCTCAAATTCATTGAAAATATACTCGTATGTTTTTCCCATGATGTTAGCAAGTACGTTTAAACGACCTCGGTGGGCCATGCCAATAACAACCTCTTCAACTCCCTTGGAAGCTCCGTAATTTATCATCGCATCCAATGCGGTGATCGTATTTTCTCCACCTTCAAGGGAGAATCTTTTTTGACCAACGTATTTTGTATGAAGGAAGTTCTCAAAAGCCACAGCTTCATTCAATTTGTTTAGAATGCGCTTTTTCTTTTCAATGTTAAATTTTTTATCACTGGCACCATTTTCAAATTTTTGCTGAAACCAATCATGAACTTCAACATCATTAATGTGTCTGAATTCAACGCCAATATTACCGCAATAAATATTTTTAAGGTGAATCAGAATATCTTTCAATTTCGCATTGGGCTTTCCAACAATTTCTCCAATTGAGAAAGTCTCTTCAAGATCAACATGTGTAAGCGCAAAATCTTCAAGATCTAAATGAGGAAAACGATTTTTTCTTTCACGGATAGGATTAGTTGTTGAAACTAAATGCCCTCGGGATCTATAAGCATCAATTAATCGATAAACTTTAAATTCTTTTCCTAAATTTCCCGGTGAAACATTTCCTGAAACTTCACCACCAAGGGCACTACCCTGGCCGGCAAATTCAACACCTTTAAAAAATTGTCTCCAAGAGGAATCTACTGAATCTGGATTGCGGCGATAATCTGCATAGAGACCATCGATGTAAGCGTTGTCTGAGGAAGAGACATAAGAATAATCTGATGAGAGTGACATAGTTTGGAACTCTGATTTATAGGTTAACGGATGATAATTATTATAAGTCAAAGGAGTACCTCTGGAAATATTTTACAAGGAAAAATCAGGGGTTAAATGCAAACAACAAAGCGCAGCATAATTTAAAGTTGACCATTGGAGCACAATAAAAGACCATCTCAGTCAATTATGAAAAAGCTCATTTTCGTTCCATTGGCGTTTTTATTTTCTTTTACTGCACTTAGTCGTCCTAATGAATTGCTAGTTTATTCCTTAGTTGCAAAGCGTTGTGAACGTTATCTTCCTGAAAGTAAAATGAGTGCATGTCAAGAAACCGTCATGCAAATGCTTGATCTGCTTGATTATGACATTATTTTTTCAGCAAAAAATAATCCTACCCAAGTCATACCCCAATCTTTTGTTTTTGTGGCGTTTAGAAAAAATTTAATCATGCTATTGGGAGAAGCTTCTACTGGCAGATACCTCGAAAGCCTGAACAACGGACTTAATAATTTTCTTTTGGGAACCGATGAAAATTTTAATTTCTGGACCCTCACATTGAATCACTATCATAATAAATTAAAAAGTTCACAAGTTATTGCGGCGCTATTTCAGGACATCTCTCTGGCAAAGCTCCATTTAAAATATCTGGATGAGGCGAAAATTGAGGGCCCTGTTACATTTAAAAAAAACAAAGAACTTTTGGATAAGACTATTGATACCATTAATCTGGTGGTGGACTATCATCCAGAAAATTTCCAAAAAACTTTTTATCCCAAGCATACCTCTTGGGGTTCTTTAAATAGAAATCTCTATCACTTTTACGTGCCTTTTCATCTTTCAGGGGCCATGCAAAAAAAGAGAATTGATAAATATATATCTTTTATTGCTCCCTTCTTGATGACACTAACCTACGAGTTTATTACAACCTCAGATGATTACCGCTATATTCTGAATGATCCAAAAAGACTTGATTCAGTAGAAAATGCCTTTAAACTCAAAGATATCTACGCAGGATACAGTGGCGCCCTTAGAGGCATAGAAAAGAAGCCAGCTCTAAATTTAATTGAAATGGCTGAATTATTTAATGTTTCAAGTCACCAAGCAGTCACGACACTTTTAAAATAATTAAAGATTAGACAAAAAAGTCTTCACTTCAGTGATTACCTTCATAGGAATCTCATGACCGCCTTCAAAGATATGAAGTTTACCCTGAAAGTTTAGTGAATGTAGTTTATTTTCTAAAAGCTGGGCACCTTTGAGAGGCAAAATTGGATCTTTTGTTCCATGGGACTGATAGAAAGGAACACTTTTTGCAGCAACAGGAAAGAGATCCTGGGCGAGCAAGTTTGCGGACAATAAAACCAACCCAGCAATATCGAGGTCTGGCCTTAAGGCCAGATGAGAGGCACACATGGCCCCTTGAGAGAAGCCACCAATCACAATTTTTTTATGTTTCTTTGAAAGCTCTTTAAGAAAATGCTCTTGTTGCTTCAGTGTCAGATCCAGTTCCGGCGGGATTGTATTTCCCATATCTCTGAATTCGCCCGTTCTAATCGACCGGTCTAAGGCTTCCATATCAATGGAAAACCAGGCCCGTCCTTCGTAATACCCCATAGGTAGCGGCATGGTACCATTTGGGAAATACCAATTGAACTTTCCATTATCCCACATTTCCCAAAGGGGAAACAAGTCCTGCATATTAGCACCATAGCCGTGAAAAAAAACCACTGCAGTAGTAGGATCGCTGTTCTCAAGACAAAGACTTTCAATACCGGCAAGTTGAATTAATTTAGGTTTCACTGGTGAGTTATCCTTATCCATGGTGGATTAATACTTATACTTGAATGATGTATTTGGCGACGAAGCTCGGCCATCACAAGGTCAGTTACTGGTAAAACACCATATTTTATGGAATCAATTCTGATGGCAAGGGTCTTACCTTCGTTTTCATATTGAACGTGACCCCAGATCTTCAAGTAAGCTTTCACGATATATTTTATTCTTACATAGGAAAAGAAATCCCCTTTATAAAGGGAAAGAAAAAAGTCATTGGCCGGAATATCATCCGTCTCAGTTGGAGTATCCGGCAATTGATCAGCAATGTCGGTTAAAAATTGAAAAGGCAACTCCATGTTAGTCACGGTTGCGTGCATTTTATCCAGGCAGTCTGCTTTTAATCTCTCTGAAACTTTTTTTAGCTCCGAAGATCCATTACAATCTAAAGAAAAATTCCTGAAAAAATAGTCTCCACCTTTTTGTGGCGTAAATCTTAAGCTCTCTCCCCTCAGAAAATGCTCTCCTCTATCAATTTTCAGATTGAATTTTTCCGTATTAAGCTTTTGCAGATTATGCACAAAAGCTATTGGATATAACCACTGAAAGTCTGCGTAGGCAGAGAGAACATCAAAAGAGTCTTCTCTTCGGTAAATCTCGAAAGAATAACTTTGCTTATTGAAAATTTCCTGAACAGACATTCCAATAGAGAGTTTCTCAACCAATCCTGCCCCCTGTGGAGAGACATAATCAAGATTAAGATTTTTCACCTGTAAGTTTTCAAGGGCGGCCAAAGCAGATGAAATAATAAATAAAATCAAAATAAAATATGACATACCCCATCCTTGGTTTTGGATGAGCTTATTTTCTTTTTTTTGTGATGTAATCGGCAAGGATCTTTTTGATCATTAATACTTCTTGCTTTATATCTGGATGTTTAGCGTAGATTCTGACAAGTAATTGGTTGACTTGATGATCCATTAATTTCATATCGCTAAGCAGCTCACTTATTATACTAGTCTTAAATTCTGCAACTTGAACTCTTACATCTGCATCAAATTCTGCTTTGAGGGCCCTTTCACGTAATTCAATAATCTCATCACTCTCAAGATCATAGTGACCCTTTTGCATAGAAGCACTATTTAAGGCCGTTGCGCCAATGGCATAAGGAGATGAAGAAACTGATGTCAGGCGAGCCGTAGACTGAGGAGTGCCTAATCGACGTTTCGCTAAAGCGTTCGAAGCTCTGGCATCATCGATTTTTTTAACTTGAACCATTGGTTGCGAAGAACCTGCATGACTATGAGCATTTGGAATTTGAGTTAGCGAATTAACCTCCTCTTGCGAGGAGAACTCTAAGTCCACAATCTGTCTGATTGCGTCATTTTTTTTGCTCTTCACCTTTTCTTCGTCTTCGAATTCGAGGTCTAGATCATCTAGGGCCATTTTTTTTGTTCCTTTCCTTAGCATCCTCATCGGATTAATTTAGAACAACTTGAGCTAAATCGTTGGTTTTAACTTATGGGCTAGTTAAGAGTTAAGAGATTTCAGTCAATTGCCGATAGAATCATAGCTTTATGGATTTGTTTCCCCAAAAGGAGCCCCCATGTCGGGTGCTGATGAAGATGATAGGCCTACAGTAGTGCTGGATCTCAATGCCCTGAAAAAGCAAAAGCTTAAACAGGAAGAAGAACTCGCAAATCTCGCTTCTGAATTGGAGTTTAATATTCCTATAGAAGAAGAAGCTGCACCAATGTCTAACAATGGACCAGTGGTAGACTCAGAGAATTTGGCCGAACAATTTCTTGCAAAAAAACCAACTGCTCCCAAAATCGCTGTGTCCAATTCAAAAATAGCTCAACCAGCTATAACAAACGGGGCCAATTATCCCATCATCCTTTTTGACTTTGAATCTGATTTTTTTGCGAAATCACGGGCAAATTTCCCAAAGGGATTTAATTACAAGATCGTTAAGAGTCTGGCTGAATTAAATATGTGTTTAAAGAATAAAAATTTTCAGATTGTCGTTTTTAACTATGATGCAAATCCAAAAGCTGTGAATCAATTATGTGCTCAAATTAAGGTTAAAATGCCTATGACTCAAACTCTGATCATGGCAAAGGCCATTAGTCCTGAAAAAGCAACGGCCCATGCTAAAACGGCTTCAGGTGCGAATGGATATTATCAGTATCCGTTGGAAGCAGCTAAAGTCGAAAAAGAATTTCAAAAAATCCAAGCTCTTCTCAAAAAAGTATCCTAAAAAAAAAGGCCATCGCTAACGCGATGGCCTTTTTTTTGGGAGTGAAATCATGAGTTAAATCTTAATTCTCGTCAATAAACCAATACGTTTTCTTTCCGATGACAGAAATCATAAGTTGACGGGCCAGCTTTGCTTTTGAATTATTATTGAATGAAGATGATGAACCTTATTAAATACATTCTATTTACACTCCCTTTAACCCTTTACGCGCAAGATTGGGGACCTCAAGTTGAGGTGCTAATACCTCGGGACAATATTTATCAATTGGATCAAGCAAGTCTGATAAAAAATATCGACACTGGGCGAAGGATAGCTCTTTTTTATCCTGTCTCTGTGAGTGATCTTCTGATTCCTTATGGGCCCATGAAAACATTTTTTGAAAGTGATCCAGATGATCCCGTAAGAAAATTAATTTATGATCTGACACGGACCGTTTCACCATTTAAATCAATGGATGAGGTTTTCAAATGGCTTGGAGTTCACGAATATCCTTCAATTATTCAGGAAGAAAATCCAAATCCCTTGCCACTTTTAAGCGCACAAGAAAAATCACTTCCCATGGGTGCAACTCTCATTCAAACAAAGGACGGGGAAGCTTTGACTTTTGGATGTGCCGCTTGTCACGCTTCGGATTTATTTGGAGTTAAAATTCTTGGTCTTACCAATCGTTTTCCACGTGCGAATGAATTTTTCCGCCAAGGACAAAGCTTTGCTCCTTACATCAATTCATTTATCTTCAAAGATCTTTTAAAGACCACAGAAGGTGAAAGATTAATGCTCCTCAAAGCGAAAACTTCTACTAAATGGGTCGGAACAAAAAAACCCAAAATGATTGGTCTAGATACTAGCCTTGCTCAAGTTGCACTTTCTTTGGCCAAAAGAGAAAAAGACCCCTATGCCACAAGGACTGAACTAAGTGCCAAATTACCCCGACCAAATAAACTTTCTAAACTGGTGGCAGATTCAAAACCTGCAGTATGGTGGAATGTAAAATATAAAAACCGCTGGCTATCTGATGGTTCCATTATTTCGGGAAATCCAGTTCATACAAACTTCTTGTGGAATGAAATCGGGCGTGGCACAGACTTAAAAAAATTAGAAGAATGGATGAAAACTGCGACTCCTCAAATAGAGGCCCTCACAACTGCTGTTTTTGCAACGAAAGCACCAAGATTCGAAAAGTTTTTTGGTCCCGATTCGATTAGTCTTGAGAGTGCTCGTCGTGGGCAAAAACATTTTGTGCAATCCTGCCAGAAATGTCATGGGATTTATGAAAAGGGCTGGGACTTACCCGATGCCAAACAACTTTCAAACATTGAACTGATTCAAAATATAAAAATTACTTATCACAAGAAAACACCAGTGATTAACGTTGGCACTGACCCTGGTCGCTATCTGGGAATGTATGAATTTGCTGCTGATTTGAATCGACTTCAAATATCAAAAAACTTGAAGACCATTGTCGAACCTCAAAAAGGATACGTGCCGCCACCTCTTGAAGGAATCTGGGCCCGCTGGCCTTATTTTCATAACAACAGCATTCCCAATTTATGTGCTCTATTAACTAAAAGTGCAGATCGACCTAAGACTTTTACAACAGGTGCGGCAATTAATAAAAAAACCGATTTTGACTTAAATTGTGTGGGTTATCCTCTAGGAGAAAAAGCTCCAACAGCTTGGAGTAAAAATCCTGACTACCTTTATGATACAAAAAAACAGGGCCTCACCAATACTGGTCATGATATAGGGATTATCATTAAAGATGGTAAAGAAATTTTCACAGATGAAGAAAAGAAAGATTTAATTGAATTCTTAAAAACCCTTTAATTATTCGCTATAAATGACCACTGTAGCAGAGAGCTTGGTTTTGCCGAAGCGAGAAATTTTAAGAAATTGCTCCTCTGGAATTGGAATGTGCATACGGCTAATCACCCCTTCATGTTCCGCTTCTTGATCTGGATCATGGATGTAAATAAAACCATCTTCATAGGCAGTCACTGTTACCCAATGAGGAGCATGGTTATTATCAAAATGATAAGTTGTGATCAAAACAATTGGGATTCCCCCTTTTTTTAAGATCTCTTTTAAATCATTGAGCGTCACTCGTTTTGAATGACTCCTGATATTGGTTTCCTGAATTTTTTTGGCAAAATCTTTTTGAACTAATTCAATAATCTTTTTCTTTTCCTGACTTCTTACAGTGTCCAGAAATAAAGCATTAGAATGTGATAAATACATCTCGGCCCGATAACCTCTTCGCCAGGCCGACAGTGCCAAACCATGAGGGCCACATCCTCCATGACCTGAGGTCATGAATATAGTAGTGGCTTCACGCCAAATTTGTAGTTCTTTTGAAAGATTGACTTCAAGCTTAGGATTAAAAGTTTTCATCGCCATAAGAAGGCAAGCGGCTCCACAAGTAAATTCAGTGCCTTGTTGATAATAAGCGACATTGAGTTTAGGGGCTTTTTTTAAAGTCCGGATTCTCTTTTCAAAGCATAAGGCACTTGTGCCATCATCATAATAATTTTCTTTTTCGGTAAATTTAACATAGCCATATTTTTCATAGAGCTTGATTGCACTCTTGTTAGTGGCTTTAACCTCGAGTCGCAAATAAATACAATCCTCATCAAGTGAAGCTTTAGTCTCAAGCACTTCCAAAAGTTTCGAGGCAAGACCATAGCCTTGGTATTCTTTAAGAATACAAATGGAATAAAGGCGGGCCAAACTTGTACCCGAATTAATTAAAACTAAACCATACCCAACCAATCTACTCTCGTATTCTTGGACCATCAAAATAGAATGAGCATGCTTAATCATCCAATGGAAATTTCTTCGACTTAATTGGTCGTAGTCAAAACATGTATTCTCTAGCTCTACTAGGTGAGTTAGATCGGTCAATTTGGCTTTGCGAATTTTAACCATGGAGGGGTCAATTTTAAATTTAGAGCTGGCCTTCTTTTTTTTCATTAAGCAGCCCCCCCTTGAAGATGCGTTCCATTCTGATATTCTACTTAATGTACAAACAGTTCACCACTAAATTGGTGAGAAACATCTTTCGGAAGGCACGTGGCCAAAATTATCGTTATTGTCGAGAAACTCAAAGATTGGAATTCCTATTATCCCGTAGAACAACTTATGACTCCACAGGACTATCTTGTGAATTGGGATGAAAATCTTTACGCATCTAAAGACTCAAAAGAGCGAATTAAAATAATTAATTTATGTCGAAATTATAAATACCTTAGTAATGGTTACTATTGCTCTTTGCTTGCTGAAGCCAGAGGCCACTCCGTCATACCGCCTGTCAAGGCGATTAATGATCTTAGTCGCTCGATTTTGTATTCTTTGGAAACTGAAGATCTAGTAAATGACAT
This sequence comes from Bacteriovorax stolpii, assembly GCA_945860895.1. GTDB lineage: Bacteria > Bdellovibrionota > Bacteriovoracia > Bacteriovoracales > Bacteriovoracaceae > Peredibacter. The sequence continues at coordinate 35,176 of CAMASK010000007.1, read as the reverse complement.
TCAAAAAGCTTTCAAGAATCAACAGCCGGGTGAAGGCCTTACGATGAATGTTTATTTTGGCAAAACCGAGAAAGAGCAGCTTCAGGATGTGGCCCGCCAAATTTTTGATCTTTTACCAGCACCTATTCTACAAGTTGACTTTGAATGGGACAAGAAATGGAAGATTCAAAGTATTCGCGCTGGTAGCTTGAATGCTTTATCCTCAAAAGACGAAGATAAATTTGCCGCCGCTCTGGATGAATATTCTGCGAAAATTTGGCGTAAACCAAAGGCCAAAAAAAAATATCGTTACGATCTGGCAATTCTTCATAATCCAAACGAGGCGATGCCACCTTCAGATAAAAAAGCCTTACAGAATTTTATCAAGGCCGGTAAAGACAATGATGTTTTAGTAGAGCTAATCGAGAAAAAAGATTACTCAAGAATTGCAGAATTTGATGCACTTTTCATCCGTGAAACTACTGCAATTAATCATCACACCTACCGATTTGCAAAAAAAGCGGAGTCCGAAGGGTTGGTTGTAATTGATGACCCTATGTCGATTCTGCGCTGTACGAATAAGATTTATATGCACAATCTTCTGCATTCAAATAACATCAACGCACCAAAAACAATGGTCATAGGAAATACACCACATCAGTTAAGTGAAGCCGTGGAAGAAATAGGTCTGCCTATGATAATAAAAATTCCTGATGGATCATTTTCCAAAGGGATTTATAAAATCAAGACAATAGAAGAATTGAACAAAATAACGGAGGATCTTTTCAAAAAAACGGCTCTGCTTCTTGCCCAGGAATATTTCTTTACCGATTTTGACTGGCGCATTGGCATTCTGAACAATCGTGCTATTTATGCTTGCAAATACTATATGACCAAAGGGCATTGGCAAATTTATAATCACGATAAAAAGATGAATAAAGGAATCCAGAGCGGAGAATCGGAAACTTTGCCCATCTCTAAAGTGCCCAAACATGTGATTAGCACTGCTTTAAAAATGTCTCATCAAATTGGCAACAGCCTCTATGGCGTTGACCTAAAAGAAAAAGATAATAAGGCTTACGTCATTGAAATCAACGACAATCCAAACATAGATGAAAATGTAGAGGATGCCATTGCTGGCATGGATCTTTATCACAATATCATTCATGAATTTGTCAGACGCATTGAGGAAAAGAAATGGTAATTCCAAACAGAGTTGTCATTGTGGGTGGGACTCATGGAAATGAATGGGCCGGAATAAAGATCGTAACACTCTATCAAAGCTATTTTCGTAACAAATTCCCTTCTCTGAAATTGGAATTCATTTTTGCAAACCCTGTGGCCCATGAGCTAAATTCAAGATTTAAAGATGAAGATCTTAATCGTGCATTCCAATATCTTGATGAGGATCGACCCAATAGTTACGAACATTCCAGGGCCAAAGATATAAAAGAAATAATCAAGCGAGAGCCTTGTCTGGTCCTGGACCTTCACACCACAACCTCAAACATGGGAAAATCACTCATTGTATCCCAATACAATAGGCAAAATTTATCCATCTGCGAAAAATTAACCAGAGATCTAAATAATTGTCGTGTAATCGGAGCCCCGGATCCTCATCGTAAATATTTGGCAAGCCAATCCGACTTTGGACTAATTTTAGAAGTCGGAGCAGTAGCAAATAGCGTTGTCGGTGGTGAGTCTTTGGAGTCCACATTGCTTTTGATAGAGTCCATTTTAAAGTTAGTGGAGGGTCAAAAAATTTCTGAAATAAGTCAGGTTGAGCTCTTTGAAGAAATGCAAGAAGTGCACTTTCCCAAGAATGAAAAAGGGGAAATTTCTGGCTACATTCACCCCCATTTTCAAGGCAAAGATTTCTTGCCCCTTAAAGGCAAAATCATTCCCTTTAAAAATTTTGAAGGAGAAGAAGTAACTCTCATTTTGGACCAAGAATTGTTTCCGATTTTTATTAATGAAGCGGCTTACTATCCGCAGCAATTGGCCTTTATTTTATGTAAGAAAAAAAGCATCTTTTTTTAACATTATGCAAAAAAATACAAAGTGTTAAAATAATTAAGCTAACATCTTGCGCAGTTAAAAGATTTTGATTAAATTAAAGATAATCAATCAAGAATTACGAATCATCCAATATACGTATTTGGATGAATCATTTAAAAGGGAGATTTTATGTCTAAGTATTTACTAATCGCTGCTGCTCTTGTTGTTCTAGCTGTTGCTTGTAACAAAAAAGAAGAAGCTGCTACAACTGAAGCTACTACAACTGAACAAGCTGCTCCTGAAGCTGCTCCAACTGAAGTTGCTCCAACTGAAGTTGCTCCAACTGAAGCTGCTCCTGCAACTGACGCTCCAGCTGCTCAGTAATTTTGAAATAAAATTCAAAGCACTAAAAGAGGCCAGCAATTGCTGGCCTTTTTTATTTTCATTCACTTCAACTCTCAATTAATGTGTTCTGATGAAAAATCTTAAAATGCTTTTAGGTGAAACTGAAGCCTCATTGTTTTTAGAAAAATATTTTACTCGTCTTCCTTATTCCTCTACGAATGGTGCAAAAGCTTTTCCTCACCTACTCACATGGAAAACAGTCGAAAATATTCTTAATGAAAAAAAATCTGTCTTACGAATTGTTCATAACGGAAAAGTCATTAAAGACTATGTTGAATTAAATTTTGAAGAAGCTCAAAAGCATCACACTCAAGGCCACACACTTCTTTTAAGATTTGCTGAAAAATCAGACCTCGCCCTAAAGAATCTTGCCGATGATTTTTCCAACTCATTTCACACAGAAGTAGATATTCAACTTTATTGTACTCCTGAAGGCCACAATGCTTTCGGATGGCACTATGATGTTGAAGAAGTTTTTATTATTCAGACCAGAGGTAGTAAACATTATCAAATCAGACAAAATACCATTCATCCAAATCCCTTAGTCCAAAGTATTCCAAAAGATTTAGGTTACGAAAAAGAAAAATCAGATCTTGTTATTGATGTCACTCTTGAAGAAGGCGATTGGCTTTATATTCCTTCTGGGTGGTGGCATAAAGCCGAAACTAAAAAAGAATCGATGCATATTTCAATTGGCCTTATGCCAAGATCAGCTGTGGATTTGGCCAGTTATCTACCAAACTATCTGGCGACTAACATTTTTTGGCGCACACGCATGCCCATTCATCATGATTTTTCATCTCAGGAGGAAGAAATTGAATTTTACCAAGGGGCCTTTGCTAAACTTGGTGAAGAGATGGCTAAAACAATTGCAAACCCTGAATTTATAAAAAGCTTTCTCAAAGCACTAAAAAATCACAAAAATTCAGACACTTAAGTAAAGAACTTACTTTTACCCCTGACTATTCCGATATGACAGTGCCCAGTCTGTTCAGGAGTAATCTGATGAAATTCATATGGCCCATGCTGTTTTCATTTATTTCATTAACTTGCAATGCTCAGAATGAATTGCGAGAAGCCACACCGGAGGAAAGAAAAGTTATTCTTTCAAAAGATGGTGAAACAAAATTAAAAGAATTTGGTCACTCAATTGCTTTTGAAAGTGAAAAAAACCTCATTAGTGAAGCCTTAATAAAAGATACTTTAAAAAAAGGTCACGTAGACCCATTGGCCGGAAAAACTTTAATTCAGAAATTAAAAGAACAAACTTTAACTGAGGATCAAATTAAATTTCAAATTGATTCCATTAGTGACCAATACTATGCCTCCTTACAGCTTCAGCAACTCGACAAAGTCCTTCCACCAGCAAAGCAACTTGAATACCAAAAAAAATTTGAACAGCTCCAATTAAAAGAAGAACAAGGTGAATTGTCACATGGAGAACTTGACGAAGAAATCTCTAAACTAGATAAAGAAATAAACTCTTCTGCGACAACTGAAGAAAACAATAGAAAAGCTGAAATTTTCAAGGCAAGTCTTTTAAAATCCATGACTGACAATACATTTGTGAAAGCTCCACTCATGATGGATCCAAACAAATTTACCGCTATAAAAGTAATTGTACCAAAAGACTTTTCTCTTACTAAGTTCAATTCAAATGACTGCGTTCTGGATTTACCTGGCACTCTGGATCCTAAGGTAAGCCAGCTGGATACTTACATGAAGAATATCACGGGCAATTCAGATCCTAAAAAGCCGCTCTTTCATCAGATCTACTTTGCCTGGGGTTATAATAGAGGCCTTCATTCTGATACTGATGTAACTTTCAAAACTTCTGATGGAACATTTACTATAAAAGACACTCATTCAAACGATCGTCCTTCGCCATTTGATCCAAAGATATATTTTAATCCCACCACTATAACTATTCCCCAATACAATATGGAGCTTGGTCTAATGTTCAATGAAAAATGGGGCGTGGAATTAAAGGCAGATCACATGAAACTCGTTTTTGATAATTCTCGTCCTTATGAAATAACCGGTGATTATAATCGAAAAGTTGTCATAAAAAATGATAATCCAACCAATTTCTGGGATCAAGAAATCCCTGTAGACTTCAGCGTCGCTAAGGCAAAAAAAGATGCAACATGGATGAACTTTGAACATTCTGATGGTTATAATTATGTTAGTACCGGTCTTGTTTATAATCAGAATCTATTCAAAACAAAAAATGAAAAATTTGCCATTGATGCCAGATTCGGCGGCGGTGCTGGGATTATGATTCCTAAAACTAAAGTCATGATACACCAAGATCAGCGTTGGAACTATCATGGACTCGATAATAAATTTCACGTGGCAGGTGGCGGAGTTCATGCTGAAGCAAAACTCAAATTTACGTTCTGGAACTCAATTTTTCTCCAGGCCTCGACCAGGGGAACATACATTAAAGTTAAAGATGCATTGGTTGATGGTTCCGAGGCAAGAATGGAACATGATCAACCAATTGCCTCTGTCCAATTCATAGGACAAGTTGGCTACCAACACACGCTAGGTAAGAAGAAAAAGAAAAAAATACCAATGGAATAATTAATAGGAAGAGTAAATTATCTTGCCAATAGCAGTGCTCAGCTTCTTACGAAACTCACTAAAAAGCTTTTTGGTCCGTTCGTCACCCATGTAAACTCGGTTTGAAAGAAAAACATAATAAGTTTTAGATTTTGGATCTAACCAAATTGTAGTTCCAGTATAGCCTGTGTGCCCAAAAGAAATTCCTTCTGGGAAAACCTCACCTCGTGGAGACAGTGAGTATTCACTGGTGAAGTCCCAACCTAAACCCCTGGGACCAATGGCCAAAATCATTTTTGAGAAAGTTTCTTCTGAAAGAATTCGGACTCCATTTAATTCTCCCTTTGAAAGAATCATGCGTCCAAACAAGGCCAAATCCTCAAGTGAACTGAAAACTCCGGCATTACCCAAAGTCGCAGGTAGAAAATGATTGGCCGTAGGATCATGTACAACACACTCATACCCCGGTGAAGTTGGAGCGCATTGATTTTGACCATTGAGTGAAACCCCATAAGAAGTATTTTTCATTTTAAGCGGAACATATATGTGTTCCTCAGAAAACTCAGAAAGTTTTTTACCTGAAACTATCTCAACGATTCGTCCCAACAAAATAAAACTCAAATCTGAATAAACTGTTTTACTCTTCGGTGTATAATTTAATGGCGCGGATGTAATTCTTTTAAGATAAAGATCCAGTGACTCATTTTGAAGCGGACTTGCTCCTGAGGGAAGTCCGGCGCGATGTCGCATCAGATCCTCTAAAGTAACTTTATCTTTTTCATCTGAGGAAAATTCAGGAAAGTACTTTTTCACTTTATCGCTCAATGAAATATCGCCCTTCTCTTCAAGAATCATTATCGAGATAGTAGTTGCCACTATTTTTGTAAGAGAAGCGATGTCATAAATTCTAGAGCTATTACTATCTCCAACTGACTTCTCATAAATCACATTATCTAAATCACCTACATACAGTGAAGAGCCTGGAAAAAGTCTAGCATCTAAGCCATCTGACAAAATATTATCCACTTGGCCCCATTGGGCCGCAGAGCTATTAGTCGCCATGATCAAATAAATGATTAGAAATTTCATAATTCACTCTAAAAAAAACTCTTCAGCCTGTCCAAAAAAAGAAAGGGCCACCGAAGTGACCCTAACTTTAATTAACTAAATTTACTTAAAGGCTTATTGACAAGCAACCCATGTAGCTGACGATTGTTTCCAACAAAGACCGTTGTCACCTTTGTCACCTTTAGCTCCAGAAGCACCAGTAGCTCCAGTGTCACCTTTAAGACCTTGCGCACCAGTAGATCCTGTATCACCCTTGTCACCTTTAAGACCTTGAGCACCTTGAACACCCTGAGACCCTTGAATACCCTGAGTACCCTGAGTACCCTGAGTACCCTGAGTACCCTGAGTACCCTGAGTACCCTGAGTACCCTGAGTACCCTGAGCACCTTGAGCACCCTGAGCTCCTACATCACCCGTAGCACCAGTAGAACCATTTGCTCCTGTATCACCTTTAGCACCTTGGTTACCTTGAACACCTTGAACACCTTGAACACCTTGAGCGCCAGTGTCACCTTTGGCACCCTGAGCACCGGCAACACCTTGATCACCTTTAACACCTTGGCTACCTTGAGCACCATCTAGGCCGTTATCACCTTTGTCACCCTTAGCACCTTGAGCACCAGTAGCACCGTCTACACCGTTATTTCCGTTATTACCTTGGTCACCTTTGTCACCCTTGGCACCGTCTACATAGATCATTGGTTTATGGACAAATATTACTTCGTGGATACCGCTATGGTTCCTGAAATTATTTATCACGAGTTCGCGCATATTGCGATGTCTGATACAATGAAAACTGTGCATTCAATTCCAGTGATTGAAGGGATGGCAGATTACTTTGCTTCCAGAATTGCCATGAGACGCAAAATGTATGAGAAGTTGAAGCGTATTTCTTCAAACAAATAAAAAGATTTACAAAACAAATCTTTTTATCATCCTTACTTTGAAGGTGCCTGGAATGCGACTTCTGACTTTACTTTAAGCTTACTCTGGAAAGGTAAAATGGAGTTTGATAAAGCAAATGAGAAGCTTATTAAAAAAGGTCAATCTCCCATTGCAAATTATGATGAGATTATTTTTAATGCACACTTTGGTCTGAATGAAAATTCTGACATTGCAAATGATCTGACGGGGGCATTAATTGATTCATGCAAAGAAAAATGTCATGGTGTCCGTGCGGGCGTGAATACTCTACATAATGTATTTGAACAAAAAGGTTTCAATTAAAGCAATATTCCGGGCCTCAAGGCCCGGTACTTTTTCAAATTTATTTGTGCTTTACGAATTTTAAACGGCGATAAACAAGTGTTCTATTATTGGCCGGCATTTCATAATCATGAACAAGTTCAAAACCATTTTTTATCATGTTAGTATTTACGTCTTCAAAAGAGCGAATCCCACTTAATGGATCACGTTTTTTTAACTCTTCATCAAAATCAGCATTGCTGGCCGAAGTAAACTCTCCGTTATACTTAAATGGGCCATAAATAATGGCGCGAGAACCTTCTCGTAAGCGATGCCCCAATGTTTTCATAAATGACTTACAATCTTTCCAGTGCATAATGTGTAAAGTGTTGGCGCTATAAACCACATCAAATTTAAGTTTGGGAAAATCATCCTTACCAACATCGAGGCTTACAGGCTGTTGCAGATTGGGTATTTTGGCTTCCTTGAGCCACATTTTGATTCCCGGCAGATTGGCACCCAGATCACTCGGGAACCATTCAAGTTGGGGAAAGCTTGGTGCAAAATAAACGGCATGTTGACCTGTGCCAGAGCCAATTTCCAAAAGTCTTCGATCAGAGGAAATAATATTCGCCTTTAAAACTTCTAAAATGGGTTCACTGTTTCTTTCACAGGCAGAAGAATATGGCTTTTCCATGGGTTCCTTTAATTGACTTCAATTCGGTGAAATTTTACCATGAAGCTCATCACTAGGACATGTTTATGATCAATAGTATTACTAAAGAGGCCTGGGAAAAGTTCAAACCACAAGAAAACCCTTTTTTGACCGGCGCATTTTTTAAGGCCCTAAGTCAAAGTGGCTGCATTGGACAAGAGGCAGGATGGGTGCCCAAGATATTTGTTAATACAAATCAAGATGCGGCCCTTTATACATTTATAAAAAATCATAGCCGCGGTGAATATATATTTGATTGGGCATGGGCAGAGGCTTACGCTCGTTATGGAATTGCTTATTATCCCAAACTTACCTCTTTGGTTCCTTTTACTCCAATAACATCAAACCATTTTTTAATGCCAAATTTCGATGCCAGTCAGGCATCAGAGCTTTTAAAGCAATATGGGGACTTTTATCAAGAAGGTCCTTTTTCATCAAGCCACTTCTTGTTTCTCACACAAGAGGAAATTGCAGTTTTTGAGGCTGAAAAATATATGATTAGAGAAAGTATGCAATATCATTTCTTGAATGAGAACTATTCGGACTTTGATGATTTTTTAAATCAACTTAAAGGACGAAAGGCCAAGCAGATACGGCAAGAAAGAAAGCATCCCGGACTCAAATTCACCCAGTACACAGGGGATTCTTTAACAATTCAACATGCAAAGAATATGTATCAATTCTACATATCAACCATTGAGAACAAAAATTCACTTGATTACCTTAATGAAGAGTTCTTTCTGATTGTTTTTCAAACAATGAAGAAAAATATCTTGTATGTTGAGGCGCAAAAGGATGAATCTGCTATCGCCGGATCACTCTTTTTCTTTGATCATAAAAAGCTCTATGGCAGATATTGGGGATCAAATACTTATTTTCAGAATCTACATTTTGAACTTTGCTATTACCAGGGAATTGATTTTTGCCTAAGTCATAATCTGGAAATATTTGAGGCAGGAGCACAGGGAGAACATAAAATTTCCAGGGGTTTTAGACCAACTAGAACTTATAGTGCTCACAAACTGAAAAATGACATGTTCCAATCAGCAGTAGAGGCTTTCATTAAAGAAGAAAAAGTATACATAAATAACGGTCTCAATGAACTTACAAAATCTTTACCATTCAAATTTTCATAAAAAAAAGGCCAGATCACATAAATCTGGCCTTTTTTTGAATTACTTAGATTTATCCTTAGCTTTTTCTTTTTTCTTATCCTGCTTCTCTTTAGTTGTAAGCTTAGGCTTGCCTTTCGCTTTACCTTTGTCTTGTCCACCTTCACCACGTGCCATGAAAATCTCCTTAGTAGTTTTGTACCTAAGTCTCAAGTCTAACACGGACTGGGAATTTTACAGAGTGATTTTTTAGTGTTGAAAATCCTGAATAACTTTTAGAAATGCAGACCCGTAGTTTTCAAGTTTATTTTGACCGACTCCATGAACAAGTAAAAACTCACTTTCACTTCTCGGCATCAGCTGGCACATATCATGCAGGGATTTATCATTAAAAACGATGTAAGAAGGCAATCCTTTATCTTTTGCAAGTGAGTTTCGCAAACTCTTTAGGGCCCCAAATAAATCCTGACGATCATGCTGACTCTCTTTAGTCTTCAAGGTCTCTTTTTTCGTTTTTTTGGTGAAGGCAATTTCTTGCTTCCTTAGTTGCAGCTTTTTTCCACCTGTTAAAATCTCAAGGGCCTTGGAAGTCAGGCCCAGGCTACGGTATTCCCAGGACTTTATAGCAATATAGTTCAAGTTCAGGAGTTGCCTAAGAATAATGTTCCAATGCTCCTTAGGGTGATCTTTTCCAATTCCAAAAACAGACAATTCGTCATGTTTTCGTTCAGTCATTTTGGCATTTCTAGTTCCTCGGATCACATCAATGATGTGCCCTGCTCCATAGACTTGTTGAGTGCGATAGATGGTGGACATGATTTTTTGAGCATCAGTGGTGGCATCCCATAAGATGGGTGGCTCAAGACAGGAGTCACAATAAGAGCAAAATTCCTCTCCTCGCTCACCGAAATATTGGAGAAGATAATTCCTGCGACAAGCAGCTGCCTCACAAAGGCCAAGCATGGAATCAAGCTTATGCCTTGCCACTTTTTTGTAATTTTCATCAGCGTCGGTGGTTTCAATCATTTGTGAAAGCTTGACCACATCTTGTAAACCATAAATCATCCAGGCGGTTGAAGGCTTACCATCTCGACCGGCCCGACCGGTTTCCTGATAATAACTCTCGATGCTTTTGGGAAGATCCAGATGGGCCACAAATCTAACGTCAGGTCGATCAATTCCCATTCCAAATGCGATGGTGGCCACTACTATTATGCGTTCTTCCTGATTGAAGAGTTCTTGATTTTTAGTTCTCAACTCCTTTGACAAGCCTGCATGATACGGAACTGCCGGGTATCCCAATTTTTTTAAACTTTGCGCCACTCGCTCGACCTTGTCGCGGGATAAGCAATAAACAATACCAGTATCATTAGCGTGATATGTTTTTATGAAATCATTCAACTGCTTCATTTCATCAGTCCGATCATGAATCATGTACTTAATGTTAGGGCGATCAAAAGAAGACACGAATATATTGGGGGCATTAAGCATTAACTGATTGGAAATATCATCACGGGTTTTGGCATCGGCGGTGGCAGTTAAAGCAATTGTCGCAACACCAGGAAATCTGTTTTTGAGCTCACCAAGCCTTGTATAATCTTTTCTGAATTCATGACCCCACTGAGAGACGCAATGAGCTTCATCGATAGCAATTAAAGAGATTTTTACCTGATCAAAAAAATCACTTAGATGGGGAGAAAGAATTCCTTCAGGTGAGACATAGACTAACTTCACTTTACCTTTAAGAATTTTTTCTTTCGCTTTCCGTGTGGCCTCATAACTCAAAGAAGAATTTAAAAAAACAGCTTCAACTCCTGTTTCTTTTAAATTCATCACCTGATCCTGCATGAGCGAGATCAAGGGAGAAATCACTAGTGCCACTCCATCCAGATAGAGGGCGGGAATTTGATAACAAAGTGACTTCCCTCCACCAGTTGGCATAATGGCAAGAGAATCTTTACCTTCAATTAATGAATGGATAATTTTTTGTTGTTCGAAACGAAACGAAGTATAGCCAAAGGTTTCCTTGAGAATTTTCAAGAGACTTATTTCTAACATCTTAATTCCTAAGTTTTTGAACCAAATGTTCAAGACCATTAAGCTTTATTTCATAAAGGAGCCCAAGGAGCTGCCCCAATTGGCCATCGGGAAGTCCCGTAGTATGAAACCAAACCACATAAGGCTCAGGTAAATCGATCAAAAGGACATCTTTATATTTACCAAAAGGCATCCTAACTATGGTCAATTTTTCTAAATCATTGGTGGAATTTGTCATTTCTGAAAGCTTAGCAATTTTGAGAGTATAAGCATCTAAAAAAACAAAAAATTCGATTGATAGAATCTAATTTAAAGACTTCCTATGTGGTTGTTCTTGATTTAGTTTCTGGCCTATGAAAAATCTACTTTTAATATTCGCTGCTCTCACTTTATCTCTTGCTGCTTCTGCACAAACACTGCCTGAGTCGGCCAAACAAATCATTTTTGAGGCCATCTCTGAGGAAGTTTATTTTGAAGACGAAGGCTACACCCGATTACCTAAAGCCTTGAATGATTTTAAATTCACCCAAACCGATGAATTTGAATTCACCGTAAGCGGTGAATCTTTCAGTGATTGGGACAATAAAGTCATTGGATATGAGTGCCTGGTAATTTCACTCAGCAGAGGGATAATCAAATCAACATCTGATGTTGACGTAAGTTGCACTTTAACTGGCGAAAACTGGCCGCACTTGTAGCCTTCATTCTAAATGATTAATCTTTAGTCCCGTGCCGTTAATATTAGATACTGCAAATGAATAATTATTAAGATAGCGTCAAAATATGAAGACCATTTTGACGCTCATTATCCTTTTATTCTCACACGCAACTGTGGCCCAAAAAGTAAATTTACTGGTCGTTGGTGATTCCCAAGTGGGTGCTACATGGGGCAAGACCTATTTCGGAAATTTTTTACAAGAATGCCTTGGACCAAATTTTATAATTTTTGGCAAAGGCGCATCAGTGCCTGGCCATTGGCTCAATGGCGGACTCGAAAAAATTGAAATCATCCAAAGAGACCCCGAACACAAACATCTAAATATTGGTGCCGGTGAGATTGTCCCCCTCTTTAAAAAACGCCTTGATCCTATGATTGATCATTTTCAACCTAATAAAATTTTGCTTTCTTTCGGCGGTAATTATACCGCCAATACTGATGAAAAAATCATCAACGAAATTGAAGCGGTTATGAAGCTTTTTTCAGAAAAGGGGATTTCCTCGGCAGATTGTTATTTCTTTACACCAACCTATGAGATGGAAGTGGCCACTCGCAGGAATGTAGAACTAAGAGACTTAAAAAATGTCTTAAGAATTACGGCAGCTATTGAGACAGCAATTAATGATCGATGCCAAATTATTAAAGGCGTTGACCTCATGAAGTCATCACCCTATTTCAACGAGTCTACAAAATTAATCAAGCGAGAGCCATTAGCACAATCAACTGATTGCTCAGGTCCTGCAAGTAATGATAATGTCCATGTTTGTGGTAAAGCTGCTCAGGACATGGCAAGAAAAGTCTGCGATTTAATTTGAGAGGTTTTTATGATCTTAGTTGTTGATAGTGGTTCAACTAAAACTGACTGGTTGATGATTTTTCCAAATGCAAAGACGACACTTACCCATACCATGGGATTTAATCCCTATTTTCATAATCCAGAAAAAATTTATACTGAGCTTACAAAAAAAGAATTCACTGACATCATTCCCCTAACAGAAATTACGCAAGTCTTCTATTATGGGGCCGGCTGTCCGGATGATTACTATCGCCAAATTATTCATCAGGGACTTAAACAGGTTTTTTTAAATGCAAAAATTGAAGTTGCCCATGACTTACTTGGAGCGGCTCGTGCGACATGTGGCCATTCGCCCGGTATTGCTGGGATTCTGGGAACGGGATCCAATTCCTGCTTATACGATGGGAATAAAATTACTGACAATGTAATGGCCTTGGCCCATGTTTTAGGGGACGAAGGCGGTGGAGTACACCTTGGGCGTTTAACCCTTCAAGCTTACTATTATCGTGAATTGCCGAAAGATCTGAACGATCAATTTGAAAATGATTATCCTGAGGATAAAAACGCAATCATTCATCGCATCTATGGCGAAGGTCAGAATGTTCATATTGCTCACTTTGCTCAGTTCCTCATCAGAAATAGAACCCATCCATTCGCCAAACAACTTATCAAGCAAGCCTTCAGAGAATTTGCAGTGAGACATTTAAAAAAATATCAGGGATGGGAAAACCTAGAAGTAAATCTGGTAGGTTCTGTGGCGGGTCTGCTCAGTGAAGAACTTAAAGAGGTTTTCACAGAAGAAAATTTAAAACTTGGAAGAATTATTCGAAAACCAATTGAAGAACTTGCCAACTATCACGTTGAAGGAATTCGATTGTAATCATCCTGATAGCGCTTAATGTCGTCTTCACCCAAGTAATTTCCGAGCTGGACCTCCACAAGTATTAAATCTTCGTGACCCAAATTTTGTAGTCGATGAATACTACCTTGAGGGATGTAAATATATTGATCGGCAGTCATTTTAACTTCTTTATCAGCTACAGTAACTAAGGCTTCGCCTTTCACAACAACCCAGTGTTCGCTACGGTGCACATGGCTTTGCAAAGAAAGTCTTGAATTTGGTTTCACCACAATTTTTTTTATTTTAAAGCCCGGCTCTTCTAATGCGTTGAAGTAAGTTCCCCAGGGTCTTTCAAATAATTTTTCATTTTCCATAAACCTAAGTTAACATATTTTTACAAGTTAGTGGCCAGAAAGTTAAGAAATTTGCAAAAATCCTGTCCATGAAAAATAAATTTTTATATTTGTTAACTCTCCTCTTTTTTACCACAACGCTTATGGCCAAAAGTTATTTTGTAACTATTGGACAATCGGGCCTCAAGCTGGAAGGTAAGCCCTATGTTTTTATGGGAGCAAATTTTTGGCAAGGCATGAATATGGCCATGGAAGGAGATCAAGGCAAAAGAGATCAACTGTTGCGTGAACTCGATTTAATGCATGAAAAGGGAATAAAGCAGCTGCGAATTCTTGCCCTTTCTGAAGGCCCTGCAACTGAGCCCTATCGAGTTGTTCCTGTTGTCCAGACTTCACCCACTCAAATCAACGCTAAAGTTCTCGTAGGACTTGATTTTCTTTTAACTCAACTGTCCAAAAGAAAGATGACCGCAGTTATTTGTCTGAGTAACTTCTGGCCATGGTCAGGAGGATTTGCTCAATGGGTAAGTTGGTTTGAGGGGAGCTCAATTCCCTACCCACCTCCCCATCCAGGTGGCAGCTGGAGTGGTTTTCAGGCCTATAGCTCACGCTTTTACACACTTCCCAAGGCGATTAAAGCTCAACAAGCTTCTGTGAAAAAAATTGTCACCAGGAGAAATTCAATTACCGGAATTCTCTATTCAGAAGATCCAACCATCATGGCGTGGGAACTTGCCAACGAACCACGTGGTGGCGCGTATAGAAAGGAATTTTTGGCCTGGATTAAAAGCTCAGCGGCTTTAATTAAGTCATTAGATAAAAATCATCTCGTCACTTTGGGAAGTGAGGGTGAAACACTTGATCCCTTAGAGGCCGGTAATAATTTTATTGAGGATCATTCTATAAAAGAAATCGATTATGCGACTTTGCATATCTGGATAGAAAATTGGGGAGTTTATAATCCAAAAAATCCGGAAACTTTCCTTTATGCCACTGAGATAATGAAAAAATATTTGGAAGATCATGTTACAAAATCAAAAATATTAAGAAAGCCTCTGATATTGGAAGAATTCGGAATTGCGCGTGATCAAAGATCAATGGATCCAAAATCCTCTACAATGGATCGGGATAAGTATTTCCAAGAAGTCTTTAAAGAATCTTTGGGACATATCCAAAAACTTAATCTTTCTGGTGTGAATTTTTGGGCATGGTCCGGAGAATCTCAACCTAAAATACCCTATGGAAGTTTATGGACTCTTGGTGACGACCTATTAGGCGATCCGCCACACGAAGAGCAAGGGTGGTATGGAGTTTATGCAACCGATTACTCAACTCTAGACTTGATTAAATATTATTCAGAAAAATTTCAAGGCAAAAGGTATTGAAGATTTTAATTGCGACTCTTTTCTTAGTTGTTACTCAATCTTCCAGTGCGAGGACCCTCATCATTGCTGACTCTCATGGTGAAGGAGCCTTTGGCACAGAATTGGTTCGATTAATAGAATTACAAAAAAAACATGTATCGGCTTTTGCTGTTGGTGGTAGCTCTCCAGTTGACTGGACTAATGGCAACAAACAAATCTGGGGCTATTGGGAACATCATACCGGCACAGAACCTATTCGACTTAACCATCCTGTTACTCCTAAGTTTGCCAATCTAATTGATAAGGAAAAACCAAATACTGTCTTGATCGTACAGGGAACAAATCTTATTTGGCGCGATCTTAAACAGGAGGATCTGATTGCCCTTCGCGAACTTATTTCACTGGTAAGCGCCTCTGGAGCTAAATGCTACTGGATAGGGCCACCAGACTTAAGACTTGTTAAAATTGAGCAGCAAAAAAGAATTTTGCAGATTCAAGAGATGTTACAAGTGGAAACGCAGTACAGGTGTGAGCTGATTAAAAGTTGGGAACTGATAAGTTATCCGATTAAAGGTGGAGATGGTATCCATTATGATCAGATCCCTTTTAATGGGCCTGAGCTTGCCAGAAGCTGGGCAAGAAAAGTTATTAATAATATTTCTTTACCTACCCATTAAAATCATTCATCGCCTCGATGACTCTGTAAATATCATCCTCCGAATGACAATAAGAAATGGGCAAACTTAAAATCGTTTCATGAATTTCTTCTGCAATTGGATAAACTTCATTGGACAAGATCTTATTCAGAGCCACTTGTCTGTGAGGAGCAACAGGATAATGAATCTCAGTTTTGATCATTTTATCTAACAAATATTTTTTTAATTCATCTCTTCTTTTATGTCGGATAGCAAAGATATGATAGACATCAAAATAATCTGGATCAACTACAGGCAGCAGTGGGCTGCAAAAAAGTATACAAAACTGTGTCATCACCATCACGGTTGATGAGCTCTCCATTCTCCTGGTAATTGTCCATGCGCAACAGAGAGTGTTTCTTCAGGGCAAAAATCAAATTCGGGGACTGGAATTTGGGCCTCTGTTCGGATGTCTAAATAACCATCTTTCACCTGAATATTCTGCTTGATAATCCAGTCAGGCTTTCCACTTTTAATACCAGAGCAGGAAATAAGTAAAAAAAATAACAAAAATATTGATTTCATTAAAAAAAAATATCCTACATCTAATTATTCTGTCCATGACTAAGCCTATACCTTGACGGAAGCCTTTAATTTCGGGATGTTTCTTCTATCTAAAGAGTTAAGGGCCACTACCCGTTCTTTGGGACAGCCTCGGCCTGTCAGCCGATATATATGTGAGTTAATTATGACCGCGACAACTAAAGGACCTATCTCAAAGTTCATGAATCACCATTACCGGCATTTCAATGCAGCTGCAATGATTGATGCCGTACATGCCTATGAGGCCCACCTCGAGCAGGGTGGAAAAATGATGATTACTTTGGCCGGCGCAATGAGTACTGCCGAGCTAGGCATATCCCTGGCCGAGATGATTAGAAACGATAAGGTTCATGCTATTTCTTGTACTGGTGCCAATCTTGAAGAAGATATTTATAATCTGGTGGCCCATGAGCACTATGAGAGAATTCCAAACTGGCGCGCTCTGACTAAAGAAGACGAGCAAAAACTATACGATCGCCATCTCAATCGTGTGACGGATACTTGCATTCCTGAAGAAGAGGCCATGAGAAAAATATGGCGGGCAATGGCCCAGGAATGGAGTGAAGCTGAGGCCAAAGGTGAGCGATGCTTTCCACATGAATTTTTCTATCGCGCACTTAAGCGTGGTGATCTACTCGCCCAAGCACAAATTGATCCAAAAAATTCCTGGATGCTTGCGGCAGCTGAAAAAAATCTACCGATGGTAGTTCCTGGATGGGAAGATTCAACACTTGGAAACATGTACGCTTCATTTTGCATGCGTGGGGAAATAAAAAATATCCATACGGTGAAAAGCGGAATTGAATACATGACCTCTCTAGCTGATTGGTACATGAAAACAGCTGAAACCAGCTCTATTGGCTTTTTTCAGATCGGTGGCGGCATAGCAGGAGACTTCCCTATTTGCGTGGTGCCTATGATTAGACAAGATTTGGAAAAAACCGACATCAGACTTTGGGGTTATTTCTGTCAGATTTCGGACTCTACCACAAGTTACGGAAGTTACTCTGGGGCCGTGCCGAATGAGAAAATAACCTGGGGCAAGCTTTCTCAAGAGACTCCGAGCTACATCATTGAAAGTGACGCCACAATTGTTGCGCCATTAATGTTTGCTCATATTCTTGGTTGGTAATTAATAATTAATATCCCCTCTTTAAGCTGAGGGGATATTTCCTTTAAGGATGAATCTCTGATGATTTTTTATCCTTGGACAAATCGAGATGGGTAATAAACCAATCAGAACTTAAACGAACAACTTCCTCGAGATTAAAAGAAGATAATGTTTCATAACTATTTATCGCTGTTTTTCCATCCACAAATTGATTGGTTCTTTGGCAAGGAGGCCAGTCACCTTCAACTGCTATAAAGTTGAAACAATGCATTGATGAGTGGACCTATCCCTTGCTTATCAATAAGAGGTTTTGCCAGGCCGACAATTTCTTCTAAGTATCTATCCATGGGATACCTCGCGGGAAAGATCAGGATTATATTTCTCTAATATTTTCATCACCTCATTGTCTTCAACCTGAGTGAAGTCTTCATACCAAATTCCTACGGCACTAAAATTCAGAGGTTGATAAAGGCAAACAATGTCATCAAATTGTTCACTTACAAAGGGATCAATTTCATGAGGAGCAACCGGGACAGCAAGAATGAGTTTTTGCGGTTTTAGTGTTCTTAAAAACTTCCCCGCAGCAGCTGCACTAACTCCTGTCGCAAGTCCATCATCAACAACGATAATAGTTTTTCCAGACATGGATTCTAGACTCCTGCCTTGTCGATAATGAAGAATCCGTCTTTTTAATTCATTAATCTCTGAATCAACTGTAGAAACTACTTGAAGTTTAGTTAGATCAAAGTAGTTCATAGTACTTGGATGAAAAATGGGAATTTCGTTTTCTGAAATGGCGCCTATTCCAAATTCTGCCTGTCCGGGAGCGCCCACTTTTCTTGCAATAACCACATCAAGGTGAGCATTTAAAATATGCGCGACCTCATCGGCCACAGTGACTCCTCCTCTTGGCAAGGCGAGGACGACTGGAGCATTGTATTTTTTAGTGGCAACTAACTTTCCGAGCTTCTTACCAGCATCACGTCTATTTTCAAAAATTTGTGGCTCATAATACATAAAACCCCCTAAAGGCTAATTGTGATCTTGATGCTAATCAGTTCGCTATCCATTCTGCATTAAAAGTTAACTTTTTATTCTTTGGTACAAGGCCTGCATCTCAAACAATTTGACTCAAACAAAGGCATGTCAATGGAAAGTGAACAGGTAAACTACATCAGACAATTCAATGAAATAGGCATTCACGATGTGGCATTAGTCGGTGGGAAAAATGCCTCATTAGGTGAAATGTTCCAGGCATTAAGACCAAAGGGAATAAATATACCTGATGGTTTTGTCATTACGGCCGATGCCTTCACTAAGCTTTTCGAAAAAAATAATCTCCAAAAAGAAGTCTACGCAAGACTACTTAACCTTGATGTGACAAAGGTAGACCTCTTAGAAAAGGCCGGCAGAGAAATCCGCGATCTCATACGATTCACGGGACTTCCAGAAGACATAAAGAGCTCCATCAAAAAAGCTTACATGGAGCTTTGTCACAAAACTCAGCAGCAGGATATAGATGTTGCTGTCAGATCTTCTGCCACCGCTGAAGACTTACCTGAAGCCTCCTTTGCAGGACAACAGGAAACTTTTTTGAATGTAAAAGGTGAAAATGACCTTTTACAAGCTTGTCTTAACTGTTTTGCTTCCCTATTCACTGACAGGGCCATCAGTTATAGAGATTCAAACAACTTTGATCACCGCCAGGTTCGTCTTTCTATTGGCATTCAGCAGATGGTTCGCTCGGATCTTGCTTCTTCGGGAGTCATTTTTACTCTAGATACTGAATCAGGTGCGCGCAACGTGATTCTCCTCACCAGTAGCTATGGGCTAGGTGAAAATATTGTGGGTGGGCGCGTGGACCCAGATGAATTTGTACTTCTCAAGCCTCTATTAGATAAGGCGAGAATGCCCATTCTGAGGCGTAAACTGGGTGCAAAACAATTTCGCTTAATTTATTCAACTCATGGAAGCCGAAGGACAAAAAACATTGAAGTATCTCAGCTGGATCAGGAACATTTTTCATTAAATGATCAGGAAGTCATCAAGCTCGCTCAGTGGGCGCGTATGATTGAATTGTACTATTCAGAAGTTTATCAAAAAGAGACACCGATGGACATCGAATGGGCAAAAGATGGTCGCAGTGGTGAGCTCTTTATTGTTCAGGCAAGACCTGAATCAGTTCATTCAAATAAAAATCCCCTTGAAAATGAAGTTATGACACTGACTAAGCGATCACAGATTATACTCACGGGTAAAGCAGTTGGTGCCAAAATTGGTGCTGGACCAGTGCGAATAATTACCAACGTGGATGAATTGTCTGATTTCAAAGAAGGAGAAATTTTGGTCGCCGACATGACTGATCCTGATTGGGAACCGGTAATGAAAAAGGCTGCCGGCATTATTACAAATCGAGGCGGAAGAACTTGTCATGCGGCGATTGTTAGTCGTGAACATGGCGTACCTTGCATAGTCGGTACGGGTAATGGCACTGAAAAGTTAAAGACTGCTCAGAACATTACCATGTCGTGTGCTGAAGGTGAGGAAGGTGTCGTTTTTGAGGGAATTTTGCCCTTCACGAAAGAAAAATTAAGTTGGTCAAAGATTCCAAAAACAAAAGCTAAGGTCATGGTGAATGTCGCCAATCCTGAACAAGCTTTAAAAACCGCTCAAATGCCTGTGGATGGAGTTGGTTTAGCGAGAATGGAATTTATCATTGCTGAACGTTTAAAGGTTCACCCCATGGCACTTATTCATAGAGAAAAAGTGAAGGATGAAAAAATCAGATTAAAAATTGAAGAACTAATAAAAGGATTTGAAGACGATCCGACTCAGTTCTTTATAAAGGGATTGGCCGAAGGCATCGGGATGATAGCTGGGGCCTTCTATCCCCGACCTGTAATCGTCAGACTTTCAGATTTTAAAACCAATGAGTATGCGAACTTATTAGGTGGAGAATATTTTGAACCCAAGGAAGAAAATCCCATGATTGGTTTCAGGGGAGCTTCCCGTTACTACAGTCCTCTTTACCGGGAAGGCTTTGCTTTAGAATGTCAGGCGATAAAATTCGTGCGTGAAGAAATGGGTCTTAGTAATGTCAAAATCATGGTTCCCTTTTGTCGTACCTTTAAAGAGGGAGAATTGGTTATTAATGAGTTAGCGCGCAATGGACTAAGGCAGAGTAAGGAAGGACTTGAAGTCTATGTGATGTGTGAAATTCCTTCAAATGTACTGGACCTGAAATCCTTTGCAAAAATATTTGATGGCTTCTCCATTGGTTCAAACGACCTGACTCAAATGACTTTAGGAGTAGATCGCGACTCTGAATTACTTTCCCATATTTTTGATGAACGAGATCCAGCTGTTTTAACAATTCTCGATATGGCCATTCAAGGCGCCCATGAAGCCGGTAAACATGTTGGCATATGTGGTCAGGCGCCAAGTGACTATCCAGAAATCACTAAATTTTTAATTGAGCGAGGAATTAACTCCCTCTCCTTTTCATCAGATTCAGTTCTCAAAGCATTGAAAATAATTAATGAAGCAGAAGTTAATAAGCTGAAACGTTCAGCATGAAATATCTAAAGTGCTTCCAGAACATGCAATAGCTTCTGATCTGCTGATTTTGCTAAACTGATTTATTTCGAATCACCTAACTCCATCATTGAAGTTGGTTTGGCCAATTCAACAGAGATGGTATTGGGTTCTCATAAACCACCACCCCTTTTTCGAAAAAGACGTACTCAAAGGTAGTCAATCAGGCAACAAACCGTCGAGAGTTCGCTTCATAATTTGAGGCAAAGATATAGAAGACTGATAAGAGTAGTAGTTAAATACTACTCGCTTAAGTGATTTTCACGGTAAATGAACTTGGCCTTAGGAATGTCCTTCGAACCAAGATTATAATATCCAATAACCTTTGAATGATCTCTGTGTTCCAAATTATTATGTTCGAAGATAACAAATTCCTGAGGAATACCGCGGTGGATGAAAGCAAAATTCACAGCATCACGAATGGTATTATGATGAATATGAACAATCTTACCGGCCACTTGAGTTCCATCACCACGATCTTTCCCACCATGCATGTCCAGCGGGGTATCACTGTGATTTTTCCCAAACCAGTTGTAGCCAGCTTCATAAATTTGCCCTGAGCTACCGCTACCTGCAATCGAGTGACGATTATGGTCAAATTTATTATTAAATATTTTTGCTGTAGAAATTAAATGTAGAGCGACACCGTATCCCAGGCCCCAGCGCTGATTGTGATGGATGTAATTACGTTCAACCAGTAAATTCAAAGCATTTTCTGCAAAGATGGCCGCATGAGAGAATCCAGATATTTCACAATCTTTTATCACCACATTATTAGCGAGTACATGAATTCCCCTGGTCACTGGAAAGCTATAAACCCCTTTCTTTCCTTGTCGGTTAAGTTCAATAATCTCCTGCTTTTTAGCATCTGTTTCTATGCCCTCAAGCTTAAGTCCCTCAATGATTACACCATCAGCTTTAATACTGATGAGTGGAATTGGGTTTTTCCAATTTTTCAAGGTAGGCCGTGATCGACCTTTTGTACGAATTCCTTTTAAATGAATTTTTTTATCTATGACTAACGTTCCTTCATCAGAAAAATCAAAAAATGATTCCTCATCTATGACAATAACTGCCCCAGGCTTGGCCCTGTGTATTTGGTCCCTTAAATCATGTAAAGTGAAAACTGCGGACTCACTACTGGGATTTCTTACATGAGAAGCGCATGAAACGATCAAAAGCAAAGATAATATTAATATTTTCATAAGTTCTTATATCGGAAGATTTTAAAAGAATAATTAAAAATCTTTAAGTCAAAATTTTTACCTAAGAATATTAACCTTTTAAAATGGAAATATATGAAAGCTCTTTCTGTTATGTTTTTAGTTTTTAGGAGCATTACTTCCTACGTCGAGCTTCTTGCGATCAAAAAATTTGGTATAATTCAAAAAGTATCGATTAGAAACTTGTTTAAAAATAGAAACTTCTGAGGTCTTAGAAATATCTTGCTCTGATTTGAATATGTCTAGGTCTTGATTTATGCTTGCATTTGCGCCACTAACTCTAACAAGATTTTCATCCAGTATTTTCTCATCACTTCCAAAAGAAACATCAGGGGCATTTCCAAGGGCAATGGCCGCAGGAGCAGCAGTCGCCACTATAACTTCCGGCGTTTTTGAATCTGAGACATCATCATTACTTGTTTGAGAATCGGCAAGATTAGGATTAAGTCCATCCAGAGATGAAGGATTTTCTTTCATTTCTTGTTTCAAGGTAATTAGTTGCTTTTGAACCTCATTATCAAAATCTATTGGTTTGTGACCATTTTTCACTAATTCCTTATTGTGTTCTTCAATCAAGTCTTTAGTTGCTTTTTTTATTGCGGATGCATTGGCAGATAAATTACCTGCAAAAACTTTAGCGCCCGCAGCATCACCACTGGCCATGGCATCGGCCATTCCAAAGGCGTTAGAAAAGCCATTGGAAAGTACCGAAGGGATCTTCATGTTGGCAGGTAGTGTAATTTTACTTAGATTAAACTTTGGACCTTTACAGCTCTCAGAACTTAAGGAACCAGTGGAACTAAAACATTTTCCTGATGTAGTGTTAGGGAGAGGTTTTATTTGTCCGGATGATGTTGTTTTAATGTTATTTTTAACACCTCCGGCATCTACTTCTGTTTGTGCTAAATCTGTATTAACTTCAGTTGTTACAACAGTGGCTTTTTTCCACTCATTAATCGCTTTATCAAACAACGCTAAATTTTCTTCGGCCCTCTCTTTTCTCGTTTTAAGACCTTGACGAGTTTGTTCGGCCAATAAAGCAAAAGCACCGAAGATGATTACTCGTCCGGGGGCAGAGTTAATGGCACTCTTCATCTGATCACCGACCTTGCCCGTAAATTGTTTCAATAACATGAAAAAAGCTGCGGTTGAAAGACCTTTTGTCAGTACACCACTAAAATTACCTTGAAGTGCCGAAGGCGCAACAGAATAGGCCACACCAATTGCCATGATATAGGCTTGATTAAGAGCTTTATCGCCATTACAACTTAAACTCCAATTATTATATCCAAGGGCATTACCAGCGGCCACCGTTGCCGGATAAATTGAATTTTTTAAGGTCTTGGTTAGAAAATACATGGAGGTCTCAAATACTGCGGCCAAAGCTGCCAGCCCATAGGCAATCTCAGCGGCCGTCATCCATTCCATGCGTGTTTTAAGGGCTTCCAGATTATTCGCTTCTTCTGTTCGCTTTAGTGCAATTAAAACAAGCTGCTTATCTTTATCTCCTTGAGTGACTCCTCCTTCAGAGGGTCTGCTTAATGCCGCCATCTCTCTTTCCATTTCTTGTTGTCCCTTAATTTGGTCTTCAGCTGCAGAAATTTCGGCAAATAAAAGAGTTAAAGCACCTGCCATAAAAAGATAATGAGAAAAAGTTGGCATCACGTTTACTGCAGAGGATCTGCAATTAATGAATGAAGACCCGATGACACCTGATCCTGTCATCATGATCCCATCAATCCATTGACTGGCCCCATCACCTCCAGAACCGGTTGTTTGGTACTTATCCTCTTGGGCAAATGCCACGGGAGTAAGGATAAGATGAAGACTCATAAGGACGGCAAATATTTTTTTCATATGCTGGCATTCCTCAGGATGGAATTGATTCAATTTAAATATCTTGATTTCATTATAACCTCTTTGGAACTTAAGACGAGCTTTGCAGACAATTAAAGTTCATTTTTTTAATGACTTAAACCCCACTAAAGGCAATTGGGGCAATCCAAGGTGACAAGAAAAATTGGCATTTCATTCGGAGAACGAGAAAAACGTTGAATTAAAGTAAGAGGTAAAACTTACCGATTAAGTCTAAGATAAAAAGGACCAAATCATGCTAAAACCAATATTTCTAGTTGTGTTCATTTTCTTGACTGCCTCAGCATATGCCCAAGGAGTCAATACTGGTGGTGGTGGGCCTGATCGCCATCAAGAGCAAAAAAATGAAGATGATATCAACGGCGATCTTAGACTGCAAATGATTAAAAAGATCAGTAAAGACAATGATAAGCTGATGGAAGAAATAAAAAGTGCCTGGAGTGATTGCTACTCTACTAAGTTGAAGGCAAATGATCTTATTGATCTTTATGCCCAACTAGTCGTTTATTCTACCGGCCATGGACCTAAAGTTAGAAAAAAATACTTTAAAGAATATGGTGATGAAAAGTGTGAAAAATCCAAAGTTTATGAATGCTTTTTAAAACAACAGTCCATAAAAAATCACATCTACAGTCTTGTTACCAGTAAGAGTTATCACTACTACCTGGAAAGTAAAGGCATCGATAAGCTTGAAAGTAGGGAGCAATTGATGAAATACTATATTGATCTGATGAAGGATCCATAAGTTGAGTGAAATTAAGTTTAAGACATTTTTAGAAGCGCTTAAACTTATTCATAGCGATGCTAAAAAGTCTAAAAAATATTTGTCAGACAAGCGCCTCACAATAGCCGAGAAGAAAATTCTTCAATCTTGGTTTGATCTCAAGAACTGTGAGCATCAAAAAATTCTAGAGAATCTTAAAACCGCCATTACTGACAATGAATTGGTCGAATCTCAAAAAAATCTTATTTTGGGGCTGACCTACAACAATATGGGCAATCCAAAAGTCGCCTCAGACTATCTTCAAGTAGCTTATTCATTATTAGAAAAGTATCCTCTGGTTGAGCATCAATTTATCTGTAGCTATAATCATTTTATTATCAGCTTCAATTTAAACCATGATCAAAAGATGAAACAGGCACTGAGAGTAATGGAAAGGCTCTCGGAACAAGGGATCAACCAGCGCCAAAATATCTGCTATGAGCAGTGTAAATTTAATTATTTTACCTTTCGTGGTTACTATGAAGAAGCAGCAAAGATCCTCACCATTCTTGAAAAGAATAAGCCACTGATGTCTGAGGCCGTAATCATGGCCCAACATATTAGTAAATTTATCTTTTATCTCAAGCAGGGCGCATACTCAGATTGTGAAATGTGTCTTGAAGACATGAAGCAATTCAGACTTTTTAGAGATACTCCAAATTTTCTTTATATGCGGCTGATGCTCTCTCATTTAAAAAATGACACCCCTCTTTACTTTTATGAAAAGGATTTTAAGCGCAGCGAAGTACTGTTTATTCAGTTGAAGGTGATCAAAAGCCTTGAAGCGTCTAAGCCTAATGAGGCCCTCGTGCATTGGAATCAACTCAAAGAAATGGATCCTGATAATTATGGAGACAACTTTAAGTATCTAGGCCAGACCAATCTAATGTCACTATGTCTGGAAAAACATAAAAACAAAATTCACACAATTCAGTTCAAAAAGCCATCTTCAAAAAATAACGTTGAGGCCCTGTTGGAATTGTTATCAAATGCTTCAGTTCCCATACCTAAGGATACATTGTTTCAATCCCTCTGGGGGAGGGAGATGCTCGAGCCTAGTGATGATGAAAAGTTAAAAAATCTCATCTACTATGTAAGAAAGAATAAAAACCTGGAAATTATTTTCCGCAACGGATGCTATTCCATTGTCGAGGAAAATAAAGCCAAGTCAGCCGGATAATTTCACTGTTATTAGGAACTTAACCTCATCCTCTTTAAGATTCTTTTTTTTTCCATCAGAACAATAGGCCCAGTACTATCTCACCATAACAAGCATGGATAGACGCATGCATTGGCAACCTTTAGTAATGGTGGAAATTTGAAAATTCTCATTTTTCTTATAATGGTCATCTCGACACAAGCCTGGGCAATTTCAGGACAGGAATTCTGTGAGAGTTATGCCAGCCTAAATGCACCCAAAAATCTTAAAAAACATCCTTTCAAAGACACTCTGACCGTCCTCTATGCTCCAAGAAAGATAATACAAGTTGAGGAGCTTGAAAGTGATGAACTAAGAGACAGCGATATAGTGGAAGCAACAAGCTCTTCAAGTAAAAAAGTGATTTTTATCCATCTCCCAAATCCAACGGCAGATAAAATCGCACTCAAAAAACTTAAAAAACTACAAAAACTACAAAAACAAATTTCTAAACTTAGACTCTTCAAACTTTTAAAGAAAAATCAAGATATTAACCAGTGTTTGACTTTTATAAATACATATCCCGATGATTACAAGGCGATTGACAATTATTTGCTCGCCTTTGATGCCCAGAAAAATCTGTTGGAGTCGGCCAGAAATCAAAAGATGATCGGACAAGTCAAATCGATGCTTAAACCCCTTCAACGCAATGGTTGGAGAATTGTTTTCGCAGATTCACTACACTCTATGTATCATTACCTGGCCAAACAATCGAATGTAGAACAAATGATGATGATCAATCACTCAGATGAATTGGGTCGACTCTATGATGCGAAGAAAAATATTTTTCCGAAAGGTGCTTTTGATAATCTTGCGGCCAGCGTAAAAAAACTGATGATTTTTAGTTGCCATCCTAAGACGGTGATTGACTATTATCGCCTCCAACATGCCTCGGCTTCTTTTGATTACTATTATCCAACAGTCACTGAAAACTTTATCGATATTTTTGAAGATCGAATACCTGTCATTGCTCTTAATGGATTCAAACCTGCCGCCAAGGCTAAAATAAAAAATTATAAAAATGATCGGGATTGCCGAGTTGATATTCAAACTGAGTCTTCACTTTCAAATCTAGTCATTTCTCTAAATGATCATTTCTTAGGAGTTTTGGAGCCTGTAAGTGAGAATCAGATAACTTTTAATTGCAGTCTTCTTAGTAAAAAGAAAAATGTCATCAAGCTCTTTTACCTTGGGGCCCCGGAGAGAGTGCCTTTCATTCTCAATCAAATACTTTTTACCAATGAATTTGGTGAAACTGAAGCACTTGAACTCAAAACAATTCTTTCTTCTGATCAACAGTCCCTTATATTAACAACTGGTACCATTGGAGGTAACCTATGAAAAATGTAAAAAAGTTTCTTGCAAGTTCACTACTGTCTGCATCCCTGATTTTGGGAGCAACTCTGGCCCCCGTCAAAAAAGCTGAAGCTGGAGTGATTCTCATGACTGCAGGTGCCACTGTCGCTATGCCTGCAGGTCTAGCTCTTGCTGGTATGTTTGGTGGATTTGGTGCAGTCGTCTTTTCTGTTTACTGGGCAGCCGATCACCGCGATAAGAGCTGGTATGCACTAGGCCTTTTTTTGTTGGATGAGCATATTAATAATAATGAAGTTTCTTCAATTGTTGCTGGAAGATACCCGGAACTCGAGTCTTTTATCGTGGATGAAATAAGTGAACTAATTGTTAAACATTCCGCCAATGTCCAAATGACTCAAAATGGTTACAAAGAAGTTGTTATCCCAGAGTCAGAGCTTCAAGATGTGTTAGCAATTGTAGCGGACTCTCAACCAGAACTTGCAGCACAGTTAGTGAAAGACTTAACAACTAAATTAAACTAATTAATTAAAGGAATATTTTATGAAAAATTTTACAAAATTTGCTAAAAGTCTTACTCTTGCTCTGGCGATTACACTTGGTGCGAGTGCAGTGCCAACTCAAAAAGCCGAAGCTGGTATTATTGTCATTGCAGCGTCGGGTGGTGTTCTTGGCCCTTTAATTGGCCTTTCAATGTCGGCCACAGGATTCTTCTGGGGCATACAAACTGATGACTTAAATATTTTAGCTGCCGGTTTATTTCTCTTGGATGAAAAAACTAACGAGAGTGATTTGAAGCAAATTCTATCCACTCGCTACCCGGAATTGGATTCATTCATCGTGGATGAATTAACTTCGCTTGCGCTAAAAAAAGCTGATGCCACTTCTTTCAATGAGGCAGGTTTAAAAGAAATTTCTCTAGATCAAAATGAATTATTACCAATAACTTCTTTGATTGCACAAACAAACCAAGTCCTGGCCGAGCAAGTCCTTAAAGATCTGACGAAATAAGTAGAATTATTGATTTCTAACTCGGGGCCATCTAGTAACCCTAGGTGGCCCCCTAGTTTCAGGTTTTAACTTTCAAATAATAACTATTTTGAAAACATGGTTTCCTTCTCCCCTACCATTTTCTCCACATTTTTCAAACCAAGCAGTTATCAGATACATCCCCGCTGCGAGTTGATTTGTTCCAAAAACAATTTCCTTGGTTTCGTTTTCACCCAGAGGTCCATCATAAAGAAACATATTACTTGATCTCTCGTCATTTTGAATCGGAGCATTCACCATCTGTCCAGACATGCTGACTAAGCCAATTTTAACTTTCTCACAAAACTGATTCATTGTAATTCGAGCGGTCATTTCTCGCCCTTTAAGCTGAGGACTGGGAAATCCGTTCATTTCAACTGAAGCGGTTTCTCCCCGATGGGTGTTATAGTTATAAACAGTATCGTGATCCCGAAACTTAAAACATTTTTTTGGTTCATCCCGTGCAGTACATCTTGAATAGCTTCGGACATAATCAATGACATGCTTAGTTGTTTGAAAATTATCAGGATCGGGTCGATATTTTTCCCGTCTTTTTTCAGCTCTCTCAATAGTTGTATTCAGGATCCAAAAGAAAGGATGCTTCGGAATAACTGCAGGATGCTTAAAACGATCATCTAGCTCATCAGCAGAATAATTTGTTCCATCACTATCGTGATACTTGCTCCTGATTGGCTCATCCTTATAGACGGTAGAAATAACATCATCATCAAAGATAAATTTCACATAATTTGGTGTCCATTCAACTCCATAACGATGAAAATTTTTATGTATGTCGGAGGCTTTCCCATATCCACCTTTATTACCAGCAATATTTTTTTCACAATCACCGGTAATCAGACCACCCTTATAGCCTTTAGAGTCGGACCAAATTTCCATGATGTCTATTTCACCACTAACAGGCCAGCCACAACCCTTGCCAGAAGAGTTCGTATCTACATCTTTATCAGGCAACATCCAATGGGCAGGCCAGTTACCTGGTCCATCAGGAAGAATCGCTCTGACTTCAAATCGTCCGTACTCCTGGGCAAATCCCATTTCTTTTCCACCATTCCAGTGACTTTGACTTTGAATTCCACCAGAAATGAAAGGACATTTCTTAGTATAATTATCCCAACCTATCGTTGTATCAAAAAATTTTTTCTTACAATCAAAGTCACTTTTTAAATAACTACTGCGTGAAGCATAGAGAATCAAATTACCGTCTTTGATTTCCACCTGGCTGGCATCAAAGGCATTAACACCCTGACTTTCAGGAGCATCAAAATCCATCCAATTGTACATGTCGTAAACACGCCAAACGCATTTATTTAAATTTCTAAGATTTTGATGAACTTCAGAACGACATTCTTTTTGTGACCAATACTGAACCAAGCATTGAGGAGGTAAATCAAAGCAATGGGTTGGACTTCCTTGAGAAATGGCTTGATCACGATTTATAAATTCATCTTCAAAAGTCACTTTCCAACCATACTTGGTTTCATCTTCGGCCGCCGGAACACGACCAGTTCCACTGCTTGGTTTAAGCAAAGGAGTAAAATAAAAAGTAAAAAATGCAAATGTTAGGAGCACCAGTTTCCAGGTCATGGTGTTCTTATCGGAAAAGAATTTTAAAATTTTAAAGGATTAATTAAGTCAGCATTAAGGAAGTCTTGAATAAACTTTCATTGCCCAACTCCTGGCAAGCTTGGGACCCTTAAGAGGAATTACATCATAATGAACACCATCACCCTGATCTTTTGGATAATTGGTAAAGCTCCAACTTTCAATTAACTGACACCCTTCAGATTGAGAAAGCTCTTTGAGCTCCTGATGAACTTCTTCTACCCACTTTTGTTGTTCTTGCCCAACATTCAAATCAGGCGGACCGATCCAAAGGCATTGGGCCTGGGCGGCTTTAACGGCTTTCATTAAAAATTGAATTGAGGAGCGATCTTTTTCAGTTTGCTCGTGCCAAACAATGTTCGTTCCTAGGGAAATGAGCACCCTTGTAGGGCGGTGTTGGGCAATAAGCTCAATTAACTTAGGAACACTGCGATTATCCCCACGACGACTCATTTCACCCGTGTGGTGCTCCCAAAAGCCCCAGGTAAGGTTATTGCCCTCAATCCAGTCAATTGGCTTGGTTCCGCCAAAAGCGTAAAAGGAGACCTCTTCGTTAGTCTTCTCAATTAAACGAGTGAGTTCTGTGCCAAATGCACCCGTGCCATGAGAATCGGAAATGATGAGGGTGCGGGCCAGGCTGGAGCTCGTGGAGGAGAAAAAAAGACAGAGGGAAAAGAAAGAAAATAATTTAAATTTCATAAAATCTCAACCCCATTGGACCACAATCTTCAATATGTGGCCACTTTTAGCGATGCTGGGATTGTTTTCTAACAGTTACTTGTATGGGGCTAGCGAAATCTTCCTGGAATTAAGATTCATTTCAGTAACACAGATTTCGCTTCCAGTGGAGGCAGCTACAAAGAGCAAAGAGCCAAAGATTAAAGTTGAAGATGATATCTTTTTCATAAATACCTTTTTTATTTTTTCCTAATCTCGCACAAGACAGATGTAGGATCCAAGTTGAACTTCTTCAAAGATCTTTAATTCTGTCGTATCACTTCGCTTGGACTTTAGTGAAGTGACCTTTAGATCATAGCGGGTACTCTTAGCAGCCTTGACCTGTTTAAGATCCAAAAGGAATGGGTCATCTGCTACGGAAAGCAATAAGCGAGCTCGACCTTCATTGATTGAGACCGAAATAAAATCTTCATTGATTTCATCCTCACAAACAAAATACATATCACCAGCAAACGCAGAAAATGAAATGAAGGCCAATAAAGACAATAAAGTTTTTTCCATATTTCCCCCTGGATACATTTTGTAAAATCATAAGGTAGCAAAGCTTACAGTGGCAAAAAAAATGCTCTTAATTAAATAACGTAAGTAAAATATACAAGACACAACTATCAAATGAGAAAAGATGGCATAATCTGCAAAATTACTTATCTAAGGGGTTCGCCATGAAAATTAAAGCACTTGTGCTTCTTGGTCTCTTTTCTTTGAATACTTTTGCTGCTGTTGAGATTCCAGAAGAAGCCGAAATAGTACTGGAAGATGAAGCTTTGGATACTCAAGTAGTAAAAATTAGAGATGTCAGAAAACTAATTACCGAAATTGGTGCAGAAAATACGTGCATGGATGAATATCTCAAGCGCCGCAAACAACTCATTGTCAAACTCTCCCTTTCTCCAGTCACTTTGGTGGCCGGGACTTATATCGGAACAATGGGTGCTGGGTTACTTGGTATTGGGGTGGCATCTATTGCGGGGGCTGATGCCTTAGCTGGAGTTGTTTTAGGGATGGTTGGTGGCTTCTACGGAACTAGCGTGGGAATAATCGCTGATAGTCGTTCTGCGGCTTTGCAGCTCGTGGATATTGACCGAATTGTAAAGGCACTGGCAGAACAGCATCTAAACCAACCCGCTCAAAAATCGGCGAAACTTTACGCCAAATATGCTAAAAAATCTGAAAGCCCACTTGATGAGCAGAGCTTCTATGGGAAAATTCTTGAGCTCGATAATAGCGGAAAACTTTGTGATGGCTCAATGGTGAAAAAACCAATCTGGGCCTCTGGAAGAAAATTGAAGCATAAGCTAGCACGCACTAAACAGCTGGCATTGAGTATTTAGCCTCACGGGGCCAACATAAACTCCGTGATGATTTCCTTCTTTCTGATAGTATCAAAATACCCCAACTCCATGAGCTGGTTAGTATAGGCCTTTTCAAAGGCCAGATACGAAAGTAAATCCCACCCTTTGTTCTCTTTAGCTCCGAGCCCTCTCAACATGAAACGAATAATTTTGGGAAATTCATGGAGTTTCCCAATTGCTAGTTCTCCCAAATCCTGGGAAGGCCTGAGTGCCAAAATCGGTATATGATTAAGTTTACTGGGAAGCTTTAAGCGATGTTCAAGTTCTATGATGGAAAGAGTTCCATTAATCCTTTCCGCTCTTTCGATGTCAGTTTCCAGCGAATCCAAAAAAACGGCGTTTAATAGCATACCACTGATTTCGGCCAGAGTCAGATCACCTTTGGCAAAAATTTGATTTGATTGAATAATTTCGTCATGAGTCCTGTGATGTTGAATACCCACTGCAATGATCCGATCGGCCCCCAAATGAATCGCAGGACTTAGTGGAGATGTAAGCCTGATGCTACCATCACCATAATAGATCCCATCGATAACAACTGGCGGAAAAAATATCGGAATGGCCGAAGACGCAAGTATATGGTCGATGGTTAAACTCGTCTTAATCCCCAAACGAGTCGATCTTACCCAAGGGCTCAGCTCCTCGACACCATCATAAAAACTAATAGCGGTTCCCGTGGAATAATTAGTAGATGAAACACTTACTCCCCTAAGAATTCCCTTCTTAAACATTTTGGGAAGCTTATCAAGTTGAAGCTCACTCTTCAAAAGTTTCCTTAATGGCGCGGTATCCAGAAGAAAATTGGTTTTTAATTTTTGACTAACCAAATTGCCTAGGCCAAGCGTCCCAATCCACCTCGATCCAGCAATCGCGATAGAACTGGGATCTGTTCGAAAAACTTTTTCGGTATGAAGATTGAGCCACAGATCCCAGAGTCCCTGTGCGGCCTCTCTAAAATCTTCGGCGTAAGACATAAGATAACTGCCGTTAATGGCACCAGTTGAAGAGCCAGTGATGACATTGAAAGGAATATGCTTCCCCTTTGAGATCTCTGCTATCGCCTGAATAACTCCGACCTGATAAGCGGCTCGTGCACCACCACCAGTCAACACTAGGCCAAGGTTCATGGATAAAATTTACTTTGAAAAAAAGTTGAAACAAACTTTAATCATCATGGTTTTAACAACGCAAGAAGCTGAATTGACGCTTCCACTGATACCGGGAGTAAGTCTTAACCATTATTGTTTGCTACAGACAGATGGAGCCATTTCCCATCTCTATAGTAGCGGTTAGATGATAATCCTTAACTAATCCAAAAGAGTGATCTTTTTTTAGAATTTTCCCTAAACTTATTGAAGGAGAATATTCCCCATAAATTTCAGTTTCTTCTGTGTCAGGATGAGTTGTATCAAAGAAAAAATAATTATCACCTAAGTCCCATTGATCCGCATGCTCAAATGTCAAAATCGTTCTTTGACGCTCGCCCAGCTCATAGCTATTGCCCCACAGAATTTGAACGTTGGTACTGCTCCACTCAGAAGCAAAAGTTGAAGATATGAGATAAATTATGAAGGCCAGGGAAATAAATATTTTTATCTTGCCCCCAAGGATATGCTTTTACACTATATAGAATAAAGGGCAGTCAAACAATTTTCAGAAAGTCTAAAAATCAACCGTTTACACGACTAAAAAAGACACCTAAGCCTAAAGAATTATCAGTTGAATCCGATAGGCAAACTGATGAAATCATTTTTTGCTTGTTTTGTTCTTCTCTCAGTCCTGCCCATAAATGCCCAGATTAGGCCAACGCCTGGTCCTTTAAGCTACTTGTCCGATGATGAATACCATAAATATCCCTATAATCGAATGAATACTATGGATGAGAAATTCGCCCATCTTTCGACAGTCCTCGCGGAGAGATTAAGTTTTTGTGGGCTTAAAATTAACCCAGCTTTGAATTTTGACTTAGTGACAACTTACTACCAACTCAAATTTCATCGAATCACCCAATCCTACGCCGATCAATGTAGTATGTCTGATTGTCTTAAATCAAAAGAACTATCTCACATAATAGATGATCTCCAAAACACTCCCCAAAGTGTTCCTTATTTAATTAAAAGTTATAAAATTGAAAAATCAATTGCTGAAGATCTGCTAAAAACCTTTCATGACATAAGTAAAGATTCCGAGTGAAGTCTTAATCATGAAAGAAAAAATCTTTTATAAATTCCTCGTCGATTTCAGTAAAGCTCCCGAAAGGATGAAGCAAGCCTTCGAAGATAACAGGCTTACAAAAACTGAAAAACTCATTATTGATGGTTATCTAAAGATCAGAAATAACCAAAACCATGAAGTTATTGAAACGATGAAAGGGACAGGCCCCTCTTCTTTGAAATTTGTGGAATCACAAAGACTTCTTCTTCTGGGAAGTGCTTCAAATAATCTTTCTCATTTTGAAGAAGCCGAAAATTATCTCCATGCCTCTATCGAGATATTAAAAGAGCTACAGGCTTCTTACTTTTTTTTCTTTGCTCATTTTACACTCTTTTGGATATATGCCAATTTGAACGAAACACTGAAGATGAAAGCTGCTCTAGACGTAATGGAGTCCGTACCCCTTGAGAATGAGCACCAGCAGATGAGACTCATGAGATGTCAGTTTTGCTATCATCAGGTAGCTAAAAATAATGACCAAGCCAAAATTGTAATGGAAAAGATTGAGAGAAGGGCCCAAGAGTTATCAGAAAGTGACATCATCTCTTTTTACATCGATAAATTTACATTCTTTATTCAAATAGAAAATTTCCAAGAGGCCGCACAGATCCTTGGTGAGATGAAAAAACATCGCAAATTTAACCTTAATGAAAACTATAACTATATGAAAAAGCTTCTCGATCATATTGTTAAAGATCTTCCCATTTATGCTTACGAGGATGAATTTGAAAATACACCAGTTCTGCTTCATCAGATTAAGGTGATCCA
>CAMASK010000006.1 GCA_945860895.1 Bacteriovorax stolpii | reverse complement strand
TGAATTAAAATCAGAAATAAGACATCCATAAAAAAAAATAAAAATCTAAATAAGGCTATGTAGTTTTCACGTGAAAATAGAAAAAAATTTTTCAAGATTAGAGCAGGTAGCCAGATTGGAATAATCGCTAAAGGTGGATATTCAAAAGTGAAATCAATATAAGGCATGTCTCCTGAGACCATTTTTCCTGATAAATCAAAGTAATAACCAAGATCAGAAAAAAATGAAGGCGTAAAAGCTAAGATTAAAATTTTAGTTAGGATAACGAGAACTAGGAGTCTTTTATTTGACATAATACATCCCTCATTAGATTTTTTTACTATATCTATTGTGCGCAATGTAAAGCTCTACTAAACGCTTATGTCTTTACATAATTTTCGTGAAGGATTAGGATGCTTTCGGCAGTCTGTCTTAGATGAGCATCTCGCCGCCAACCCCGCCAGGCCAGGAATGGAGCAACGGTAGTGGATTGGGATGTTGTGTTTAAGTTCAGGCTGCTACTAAAATTTCCTTCCATATTCTCACAACATTTTCAATTCATAACATTTCAAGAAACTTAAAGAACACTAAACAATTCTTGAGTGGAAATAATTTTGTATGAACGTATTTTGATAAACAAAAGCAGGGAATAAAAAGGGTTTTGATAAGCTGATCTTAAATCTTCTTACATTACTTATATTTGCTCGTTTCGAAGCATCTGCGCCATGACTTCACACTGCAACTCCCCTATTTTCCGACTCGCAAAACCTAAATATTTTGGAGTGTTAATGGCATATCAAGTGCTGGCCAGGAAATGGCGTCCTAAGCAATTTGAAGAAGTTGTCGGACAAGGCCATGTTACTCGCACTCTGCAAAATGCGATCAAGCAAGATAAACTTGCCCACGCTTACCTGTTTACTGGTACCCGCGGTGTGGGCAAGACTTCTATTGCGCGCTTATTTGCAAAGGCTATTCGTTGTGAAAATCGTAAGGCTGATTTAAATCCTTGTTTGTTTTGTTCTTCCTGCAAAGATATTGATGCGGGCAACTCAATGGACTATATTGAAATTGATGGAGCTTCAAATAACAGTGTTGATGATGTTCGAGCTCTAATTGAGAATGTTAATTATCTTCCAACTCATGGAAAATATAAAATCTACGTTGTAGATGAAGTTCATATGCTTTCTGTTAGTGCGTTTAATGCTCTTCTAAAGACTTTAGAAGAGCCACCGGCCCATGCCCTCTTTGTACTCGCCACAACTGATCCTCACAAGTTACTGGGAACTGTGATCTCTCGTTGCCAGCGTTACGATTTTAAAAATGTACCAGTAGAAATACTACAAGCGCATGTACTTAAAATTGCGCAAGCAGAGAATATTCAATTCTCGAATCCAAAAATCGCTCATAAATTGGCTGAACTTGGTAAAGGTTCAGTTCGTGATACTTTGTCGATTTTTGATCAGGTTCTTGGTTTATCTGGAACACAAAATATAACAGAAGATAATGTCACCAGTGCCCTCGGTTTGGCTGGAACTAGTGCGATGAAAGAAATTCTTTCAAGCATTCTCACTTCCCAACCGAAAGAATGTAGTAAAATTTTCAGTCAATTGTTGTCTGAAAATATTGATCTTAAAAAATTATGTGATCAAATTCTTGATGGTTTTTATAACATTATTAATTCCATCGACGATCAGCAGTCTTTATATAGCGAAGAAATAATTAATCCTAAATCTTTGGAAGGTATTTCTGTCTCAGAACTATTCTGGATTTATGAGTCTTTAGTAAAAGATTTTCAATGGGCCTTGACCAGTATGAGTCCAGAAAAAGTTGTTTTAGTTATTTTGCAAAAAATTTCTCTAAGAAGAATTATTTTAAAAGGTGATGATATTAAAATTGAGGAGGCACCTCAAGCGGGAAAGTCTAAGGGAGCTGCCATTCGAATTGAAGCTCCTAAAAAATTGGCTAAGACCTGGAACGATTTTTTAAATTACCTTAAACATGCAGCAGCCTCAACTGCTGCCAATTTAGAGCATGGAAATTTAATTGAAGAAATTGATATTAATACCGTACCGCTTAACATCCGAATTGCTTTTCCTGAAACAGCAGCTGTGTTTAAGGAATTTCTGGATGAAAAAGAAATTTATGCCAGATTAAAAAATCATTTGGCCGATTTCTTCGAAGTTGATATTGAGAAATTGAATTTTAAAACGCAACTTCTGACTCATGAAGAGAAGAAGGATAAAAATTTTAAGACCACAGTTGAGATAGAAGATGAAGCTAGAAAACAACGTGAGAATGCAAGACGTGAAAAAATTTTGAATGATCCATATGTAAAGGAAGCGGAAAAACTTTTTAACACCAAGATTGATAAAATAATTTTAAACGAATAGGAGCTTATTTATGAGCATGAATAATTTGATGAAACAGGCCCAGCAAATGCAAGCAAAGCTAGCTATGCTTCAAAATGAACTTGCTGAGCGTGAAGTTGAAGCCTCTGCTGGTGGTGGAATGGTAAAAGTTAAAGTAAACGGAAAGCAGCAGTTGCTTGCTATATCTATCAATAAAGAATGCGTCGATCCTAATGACGTTTCAAGCCTTGAGGAACTAGTTTTCACAGCTGTTAATCAGGCCATGAAACAATCTCAAGACATGGTTCAGCAAGCGATGTCTAAAGTTACTGGTGGCATGAATATCCCGGGACTCTTCTAAGTGATTCAACTACCTGAAGTGATAAAAAATGCTGTTGAAGCACTAACTCGCCTTCCAGGCGTGGGTGAGAAGACTGCATTCAGAATGGTTATGAACATGACCAACTGGAAAGCCACTGAGCTAACAACTGTTAGCTCTGCTTTATCTTCATTGCAGTATCTTAAAATTTGCCAACAGTGTGGCATGTTTGCCGATGAAAATCTTTGTAGTATTTGTTCGAGTGAAGGTCGTCAAAGTATTAAATGCATTTGTATTGTTGAAAATGCTTCTGATTTAATGGCCATTGAGAAGAGTGGACACTTTAAGGGTGTTTATCATATTCTTGGAGGTGTTCTGAATCCATTATTGGGCGTTGGTCCCGATGAATTAAAAATGGATGAGCTTCGCGAAAAAATAATTAAAAGAGAAATTCAAGACGTTATTCTGGCAGTAAATCCTTCTGTTGAAGGGGATGCTACTTGCTCATATTTGAAATCAATATTGCCAACCTCAGTGATGGTGGACAGAATCGGCTTTGGTATCCCAATTGGTGGCAGTCTCGAGTATCTTGACCCCATGACCATAACTAAAGCATTAGAAAATCGTAAAAGGTTTTAATGAAAACAGTAACAGTTACCGAAAAAGTTAAGTTTGTTTTGGATCAAAAGTTAAATGGTCTTAACGCCCGTCTCTTCGTGACTCGTGAAGATGGTATTACTATCTATGATTCTGTTCAAAATAATACCACTACATCAGTGGCAGCTCTCGTTAGTGGAGTCTGGCAGGCTTCTGAGGCTTTAATGAACCTGGTGTATCAGCAAAATGAAGTGATGGATTTCCGCTTAGCTTTTGATACTTCATCTCAAGGAATTTATTTATTTCCGTTTAATCTGTCTGGTAAGCGCTATTTTCTAGGGGCGATCTATAACGATTGTCTAAATCCTGGTCTGCTCAAGAGACAAATTGCGATGATTAAAGAAGAAATGGAAAGATTGTTTATTGATGAGCCTCTTCCTAAAAAGGCTGTCTTTAGTGCGCGTGAGGGTTACTTGTTTCATGATATTTCTGATTCTGAAATTGATCGATTGTTTTCATTAGGTGGAATTTAATATGTCATTTGTAAATTATCATACCAAAGAGATTAACTGCAAAATCGTATATTACGGTCCAGGTCTTGGTGGAAAAACAACTAATATCCAATACATTTACCAAAAAACCAGCTCACAGAATAAAGGGCAGATGATTACCCTTAATACCGAAAACGAGCGAACTTTGTTTTTTGATTTTCTTCCTTTAGACTTGGGGGAAATTCGTGGATTCAAAACTCGCTTTCATCTTTATACAGTTCCTGGTCAGGTTTTTTATGAAGCGAGCCGTAAACTGATTCTTCGTGGTGTGGATGGTCTGGTATTTGTTGCTGATTCTCAAGTTGAAAGAATGGAAGCAAATCTTGAGTCTTTTCAAGGATTAGAAAAAAACCTTCTTGAGCAAGGTTATGATCTTGCTAAGGTGCCATTGGTTATGCAGTGGAATAAACGTGATCTTCCAAATATTGTATCGGTTGAAGATTTACAGCATCAATTAAATAAGAAAAAAAATCCAGCCTTTGAAGCGATTGCGAGTCAAGGGCATGGAGTATTTGAAACATTAAAAATGGTCTCTAAATCCGTTCTTTTAAATATTAAGGGCGGATTGGAATAGTTTAATAATAGGAGTTATCCCCATGGCTGAGAAAGTTAGAGCAATTACGAAGAAACAACTTGAAACACTGAGACTTAAATTAATTGAAGAAAAAAATAGTCTTGTTTTTAATGATCAGATTAATACTTCAAATATTGAACTATCAAAACCGGAAGGCAGTGACGAAGTAGAACAATCAATTACGGATTATACTAACTCTCACTTATTGCGTTTTAGAAATCGCGAAGTTTTCTACGTAAAGAAAATTGATAAAGCTCTTAAGAAATTCGAAAAAAATGAATACGGTCTTTGTTCTGACTGTGGAAATTGGATTCGTTTTGAGCGTCTACTTGCTCGCCCAACTGCTGAAATGTGTATCCAATGTAAAGAAGAGTCTGAAAGAGACGAATCTTTTAGCTTTTCTGGTCGTCAATCTAAGTCTCTTGGAAGAGTAGTGGATCTCACTGGCTTATTGGCCTAAGGAAAAGTCATGGCAGGTATAAAGGTTGCAGTCATTGGTGGGTCAGGAATTTATAAACTTGATGCGATCAAGGTTAAGAATCAAATAAAAGTTTCCACACCTTTTGGAGAGCCAAGTGCTGACGTTATGGAATGTGAAGTGGATGGATCTTCATTTTACTTCCTGCCTCGACATGGAATTGGACATAAATATACTCCTTCCGAAGTAAATTACCGCGCTAATATTTTCGCTCTTAAGAAACTAGGAGTTGATACCCTTATAAGTATCTCTGCAGTGGGTTCCCTTCAGGAAGAATATGCTCCCCGCCAATTTGTATTGATTGATCAATTTATTGATTGGACCAAGGGTCTGAGAAAACGCACTTTCTTTGATGAAGGAATTGTTGGCCATGTTTCAGCTGCTAATCCTATTGAGACTTCCTTGCAAAAGCGTTTGTATGAAGCTTGTCAAAAAGCTGGGGTGAGTTCTCATTTAGGTGGAACATATATTTGTATTGAAGGTCCTCAGTTTTCGACCAAAGCAGAATCAAAAATTTATAGAAGCTTTGGTGCTTCAGTTATTGGTATGACAAACGTACCAGAAGCCTTTTTAGCTAAAGAAGCAGGTATGGCTTATGCAACTGTGGCTATGGTTACTGATTACGATTGTTGGAAAGAAGAGCATTGTAGTGTTCAGGAAATCATGGATGTCATGAAATCCAATTATCTTTCAGCTCAAAAATTTGTAGTGCAAGCAATACCAAGTTTAGTGAAAGACCCAGTTAAATTCATACCCGAAAATGCTTATGCCGTTATGACTGATGCAACTCTTCATTCACATCATCATAAAGAAATCTTAGAAGTTGTTTTAAAATAATGACCGAATATCTTTCCCACTATTCAGTAATGTTAAAAGAATGCCTGGCTGCTCTGGAAACTGGATCTGTGGCTTCGGGTTCAAAAATTTTCGCTGATTTAACTTTCGGCGCCGGTGGACATACCTTTGCACTGTCGGACCATATTACTGGTTCTACGGTTTATTCAACAGATCAAGATCCCGATGCCTTGAAAAATGGTGAGGAAAATATTCGTAGTAGGGGCAAAGAGGGGAGTGTTTACCTCCTGCCTATGAATTTCCAGGAGTTCCCGGATTGGTGTGAAAAGAATCAAATGCAAGGGAAACTAGCAGGGATATTAATGGATCTAGGCGTCTCATCCCATCAGTTTGATAAGATGGAAAGAGGCTTTAGTTTCAGGGCAGATGCACCTCTTGATATGCGTATGAATTATGGAGATAACAATACTCCAACTGCCGCCGATTTATTAAATACTCTCTCCGAAAAAGAGATCGCGGATATTATTTTCACCTATGGAGAAGACCGTCTTTCACGCAGAATTGCCTCTAAGATAGTTGAACTTCGGGCAACAAAAAAAATCGAGACAACCGGTGAGATTGAAGACATTTGTTTTCACGCTTATCCCGCCAAAGATCGACATGGTAAAACTCATCCTGCCACTCGCACTTTTCAAGCCTTAAGAATTGCAGTGAATGATGAATTACGAGTGTTGGAAAATACCATACCAAAACTGTTGCCTTATTTAGCCGAGGGTGGAGTGCTGGCGATTATCAGCTTTCATTCTTTGGAAGATAGAATCGTAAAACACACCTTCAAAGAATTAGTGGAGAAAGAAGATTTTCCTGTTACAATTTTAACCAAGAAGCCACTCACAGCTACGGATGAAGAGCTGTCTGAAAATTCTCGTTCACGAAGTGCAAAACTTCGGTTACTACAACGGGAGACTCAACTAGGGAGGGTTGATGGCACTAAGAAAAAAAGGTTCAAAACTTAAATTTAATAATCGTTTGTTTGAGTTCCTCTGCAATCCTCAAGCATTACCTTTTACCCTTACTTTTACTACTCTCGCAGTTTTGTTTGTTGCTTTCAGGATGAAGGGTATTGAACAAGCTTATTCTCTCAACAACATTAATTCAGATTTTAAAAAAGCTGTTATTTATAACAAGGAATTAAAAGCTCAGCGTGCACGTGAAATGTCGGTTCCTAAGTTGCGTGAGTTTGCTACAAGATATGGCCTTAAAGAGCCAGGTCCTGAACAAATCATTTTTATTCCATAGGATCGATAAATTGAAAAACCGTATTTTTTTTAGTTTTATGGTTTTCTGCTTTTTGTTTGCTGTAGTAATCAGCAAAGCTTTTTATATTCAAGTAATAAATAAACAGAAATTACTGGCGTATGCTAAAAGTCAGTTTTTTCGAGAAGTAAAAGAATATCCTAATCGCGGAAACATTCTGGATCGTAATGGCTCCCCTCTGGCCATTAACGTTCATGTTTATAATTTATTTACGATTCCTAAAAATAAAAATGCCTCTTTTTATTCTCAATTAAAGTCACTCTCTAAAATTGTGCCAGAATTGACTTATCCAAAGTTAAAAAGTTTGGTTCAAAAAAGAAATAAATATACATGGCTTGCTCGCAAAGTGACTCTTTCAGAAAATCAGTTTAAAAAGATAAAAAAATTAGATGGAATTTTTTCAGAATCACATTCGCAAAGGGTTTATCCGAATCGTGAATTAATGGCCCAAACCTTAGGGTTTGTGGGTATTGATAATACAGGCTTAGCGGGTATTGAATTCAGCTTAAATAAAGAATTGAAGGGTGACTATCAGGTAGTGAAGTACATTCACGATGCCAAAGGTCGTCCAATAAAATACGAAACACGTTCAAGTGATGAGGGAGTTGCAGATGTCCAACTCGCCTTGGACAAAGAGATACAGGGAACACTAGAAAGTTACCTTAAAGAAGCAGTTGAACATCATAAAGCATTTCGTGGTGGCGCCGGAGTTATGGATGCAGAGACGGGAGAAATTCTCGCTATAGCAAATTATCCAACTTTTGATCCAAATAAAGCTTCTGACTACTCACAGGACTTTCGCAAACTTGCTTTTGTGACCGACCCATTTGAGCCAGGTTCCATTTTAAAAACTATTACAGTAACTTCAGCTCTTGAACACAAAGTGGCGAAAGCAGAAACAAAGTTTTTTTGTGAAAATGGTAAAATGAGAGTCCAAAACCATTGGGTCTCTGAGGCCGAGTCCCATGAAAAATTTGAATGGTTAACTGTTGGTGATATTTTAAAATTTAGTTCAAACGTTGGAACAACTAAAATTGCCTTTAGTTTAAAATATCCAAAACTCCGTCAGACTTTTGATAAGTTCAAATTGGCTCAAAAAACAGGTATTGAGGTTCGGGGCGAATCAAAAGGTATTTTGAGTTACAAAGAAAATGATAAAGTACGGCCTTTAAGCTTAAGTAATATTAGTTTTGGTCAAGGAATTGCTACAACTGCAATACAAATGCTTCGATCTTATTCCGTTATCGCTAACGGCGGATATCTTGTTAGACCAACTTTACTAAAACATGAAAAAAGTCAGTTAAAACCAGAAAACAGAATAATATCTGAATCCACGGCAAAAAAAATAACCAAAATGCTAGTGAATGCCGTTCATAATGGGACGGGTACAAATGCTATTATACCACATTATGAAGTTGCGGGAAAAACTGGCACAGCCCAAAGAATAGCCACTCGCGGTGGTTATGAAGGATATGTGGCAAGCTTTATTGGCTTTCCAGTGAATGTGAATAAGAAATTTGTAGTGATGGCCTACATTGACCATCCAACAGCTAATGGATATTACGGAAACGTAGTTGCCGCACCGATTGTAAAAAAAATTACTCAGTATATTTTGTATAAGAAAAAAGATTTTGCCCAGTTTGCCAAATATGATGAGAAATCTAATAAAACAAATTTAGACGAAGTTCAAATGCAGCAAGCTGCAACTCAAAAAGCATTTGCCCCTGGTTACATGCCTAACTTTATAGGCCTGGATAAATCCAGTTGCTTAAAATTAGCTCAGGAAATAAATATTGAATTAGACACTAATGGTTTTGGAATTGTTACCCGCCAATCAATTCCAGCCGGAACTCCTTTAGCAGGTAATTCAAATCTTAAGATACAATTTGAAGCTCCTACTTATGCTGAATAGAGAAGATCTCAAAGAAATTTTTAAAATTACTTTTCCTGAAATTTTTATTAAGGATATTCACTGGTTATCTCAAAATTCGATGTCAGACTCTATTTTGTTTTACAAAATTGCCGATGATCAAAAAAGTGAAGAGACATTTAGAGAAAGAATAAAAACCGCAAATTTTGCTTTGTTAGTTGTAAATAAATCTATCCCAAATCTTTTACCAAATTCTATTGTAATTGAAGAATCAAAATGGCCTGGCATCCAATATGAAATATTGAACCGTCTTTATCCTTTACCAGAGTTAAAGTTCATTGGTGTTACAGGAACCAATGGAAAAACCACTACCACTGATTTGGTTTTGCAAATTGGGCACTTGATTGGAAAGAATGGTATCAGTATCGGAACTTTAGGAGTGCGAGAATATAATAAAACAATTTTAGATTTTGGTTTAACATCACCTGGCCAGATTGATCTCAGGAAGTTTTTATTTCTTTACGGTAAAGACAAAGATTTCTGTGTTATGGAGGCAAGCTCTCACGCTCTTGAGCAAGATAGACTGCATGGCATTTCTTTCGATGTAGCTGGGTGGTTGTCATTTACGCAAGATCATTTGGATTACCACGCTACGATGGATGAATATTACAAAGCAAAAGCTCTAATTTTAAAAAAATTAAAACCAAAAGCTAAATTGTTCGTACCTGTAGAACAAAAAGAGTTATTTAAAAAACTCAGCCAAACATCAAACCGAGCTCAAGTTGCAAAAGAAATTCAGGATAGTTTACCAATTTTTTTTAGCACTCAATTTAATAAAAACAATCTAGAAGTTGCATACTCTATTATTCATGAAGTCTTTGATCTGCACTTTAAAATCAATTACCAAAATCT
This sequence comes from Bacteriovorax stolpii, assembly GCA_945860895.1. GTDB lineage: Bacteria > Bdellovibrionota > Bacteriovoracia > Bacteriovoracales > Bacteriovoracaceae > Peredibacter. The sequence goes on along the minus strand of CAMASK010000006.1, from coordinate 57,390 downwards.
ACTTCCGCCAGATGGACGTTTTTACATCCAACCTTATCTTTCCAATTTTATAATTGTTGATTTTGCTCATACCCCTGATGCTTTAGATAATATTTGTCGGGGGATCAAATCAACTTTTCCGGGATACAAACTAAAAGTTCTTTTTGGTTGTGGTGGTGATAGAGATCGTAAAAAGCGACCTCTAATGGCCTCTGTAGTATGTGATTGGGCGGATGAAGTATACATAACCAGTGACAATCCTCGCAATGAGGATCCACTACAAATTATCTCAGATATTCTTAAGGGTATTAAAGGCAAAACATTTCAAGTCATTCCAGAGCGGCCCAAAGCAGTTAAACTAGCTTTTTCAGAATTAAAAGATCAAGAAGTACTGCTGCTTGCAGGTAAAGGGCATGAAGATTACATTTTGATTCATGGAGTAAAATATCCTTACAGTGATATCCGTGAAGTGGATGAGTTTATATCAAGGAATAAAAATGGTTAGCTTAAAATATTTAAAGCAATGTTCATCCGTTAAAAATCTTCCAACCTTTCTGGATTTGAATCTCAAATATAAAATATGTACTGATACTCGAAAATATCATCATCCATCTGTATTTGTTGCAATTCCTGGAGCTAAAGTAAATCCTTTAGATGTAATTGATTCTTTACTAGAACATAAATGTCCCTTAGTCATTTATCAGGCTGATGCTGAAAATGAAGCCAAGGCAAAAACTCTTGCCACTAAATATCCTTCAACCCAATTTGTTGCTGTTACTGATTCAATCATTTTTTTACAGGAGCTTTCCCATCATCATATTGTTGAATGGAAAAAACTTCGTAAGAAAAATACCATTTTTGCTATTTCTGGCTCAAATGGAAAAACAACTCATAAAGAAATGCTTTCATTTATTTTGAATGCAATCAAGCCCAAAAAAATTATTGCGACCGAAAAAAACAACAATAATCACTTGGGTGTTCCACTTACCTTATTACAAGTAAGTGATGAGACTGAAATGGTTATTCTTGAATTGGGAAGTAATCACCCTGGCGAAATTAAAGTTTTATGTGATATTTCTGTTCCTAATGCAGGACTTACAACCAACATTGGTGCAACTCATCTGGAGTTTTTTGGATCAGAAGAAAAAGTATTCGATGAAGAAGGTTATCTTTATCATGCGGTAAAAGAAGTGACTCAAAGTGAAGGTTTTTATTTAATTAATAAAGACGATCAATTTCTAAAAAGATTTGAAAAATTTAAAGGTGCGATCACCTATGGTGAAGGCCCTGATGTTATGGCGAGAATAAGTTATCTTGAAAACGGGGCCCAGATTTCCTTTAACGGAAATACTTTGAATGCGACGAATTCAAATATAACAGGAAGACACAATAAATTAAATCTGATTACCTGTGTTTTCATCGCTCATCATTTTTTTCCAGAATATCGAGAACAAATCATTGCAGCAGCGGCAGATTTCAGGCCAACAAAAAATCGCTCTGAATGGATTGAATTTGAAGGACGACCGGTCTACCTTGATGCTTACAATGCCAACCCATCTTCAATGCGTGCTGCTTTAGAAGGTTTCAAGGATAGTGTCATTGATCAAGGCTTATCATTAGATGAAGCTTGTGTAGTTTTGGGAGATATGAACGAATTAGGTGATTCTAGTCCTCAATATCATCAGGATCTGGGGGCATTTATTAAAAATCTCGGATTTAAACATGTTTATTTTGTAGGACGATTTAGTGATCATTATCTAAAAGGCTTCTCTCAAGCTGCTGGCAGACCTAGTACAAGTAAATTTAAGAGCGAATATCGTGATCAGGTTTTAAAGAAGTATCGAATTCACTTTATAAAGGGTTCTCGCTCTTTACAATTGGAGTCACTCTTCGATATAACTTAAGTTTATCTTTTTTAAAGGGATAAACATGCTGTATCATTGGCTTTACCCGCTAAGTCAATCCGTTCATCTATTCAATATCTTTAAGTACATCACTTTCAGATCGTTTATGGCTTTCATCATTGCCACTCTGGTGTCAATCTTTTGGGGAAAACGATTCATAGCTTTGATGAAATTAAAGCAATTTGGACAAACTATTCGTGAAGAAGGTCCAGAATCTCACAAAAAGAAGAAAGGAACTCCTACCTTTGGAGGGGTATTCATTTTGGGCAGTGCTCTCATTGCTTGTGCAATCTGCGGCAACTTTGTGTCATTTCCAATCTTGATAACGCTTTTCGTGACAATTTCGTACTTTTTTCTGGGTGGATTAGACGATTACCTAAAAGTACTGAAAAAAAATACTAAAGGTGTGAGTGCTCGCCAAAAATTAGCTTGGCAATTTCTGACAGCTCTTTTGGCCAGCTTCGTTATGATTAAATTTAATGTGACCGATTCTCAGGTCTACGTCCCATTTGTTAAAGAATCGCTTATTGATCTTGGATGGTGGTATGTTCCATTTGCCGCTTTCGTGATCGTGGGCTCTTCAAATGCCTTGAATTTAACTGATGGATTAGATGGATTGGCCATTGGCCCAACTATTACATCTGCAGCAACTCTTGGATTATTGGCTTACCTGGCCGGGCACGTGGAATTTTCTCAATATCTCTTCATACCTTACGTACCAGATGTTGGTGAACTATTAGTACTTGTGTCTGCCTTGATAGGGGCCGGAATTGGATTTTTGTGGTATAACGCTTACCCTGCTGAAATTTTCATGGGAGATGTTGGTTCTCTCTCATTGGGTGGATGTTTAGGTACGATTGCTGTTTTGACAAAAAATGAATTTCTTTTTGTTCTTATTGGAGGAATTTTTGTAATTGAAGCCGTCTCTGTTATTTTACAGGTAGCTTCATTTAAAACACGTGGAAAACGAATTTTTAAAATGGCACCTATTCATCATCACTTTGAGTTAATGGGATGGCCCGAAACTAAAGTGATCGTGCGTTTTTGGATTGTAAGTTTGGTCTTCGCCATCCTTGCTTTGGCGACACTCAAACTAAGATAAAATTTTAAGGAGCTACTCATGGAAAAATATAAAGGCAAGAAAGTCCTGATTGTAGGATTAGGTAAAACAGGATTCGCACTCGTTCATCTATTCACTCAATTGGGCTGTGAAATTAAAGTTACAGATATTAAGCCTATTTTTGATTTAAATAAACAGGTTAAGCGTTTAAAGAAAATTAATCCAACACCAACTATGACATTGGGCGAGCATAAAGATGAGGATTTTATCGATGCTGATATGGTGGTTTATTCATCATCAGTAGATCCGCAACTTCCTCAACTTAAAGTTGCTCGTGAACACGGAAGAGCAGTTTATTCTGATTTTGCTTTTGCCTATGAAAATTGCCACAAACCGATTATTGCAGTTTGTGGAAGCCAGGGTCGTACAATTACTTCTCACATGATTGGTTATACGCTTAAAGTGGATAAGAAAAATATCTTTGTGGGCGGAACATCTGAAGAGCCATTTATTAATTTTCTTTCTTTACCTAATAAAGAAGAAATTGATTATTGTGTAATCGAAGTTTCACCACTGCAGTTACAAACATTGGAAAATTTTAAGCCTATCATGGCCGTCTATCCAAACCTTGAAGAAAAAAATCTTCAAGGAAGATTTAAAACATCTGCTGAATATCTGGATACTGCTTTAAAGGTGGCAAGAAATCTCGGCCCTGAGAGTTACCTTGTTGTTAACTTTGATAAATTAGCTTCAAATTCTGTTTTGAGAAATTCACAAGCTCAGACATTTTGGTATTCAAGAAAATCATTCGTAACCATGGGTGTGATTTCAGAAATTCAGGGGACACATTTCCACGATAAGCGTATTCATTCAAATATTCATTACCATTCTGAATTCAAGGTAACTGATATGAGAATTGTAGGAGTGAATAATCGTGAGAATATGATGGCAGCGATTACGGCGTGTAAGGCCCTTAAAGTTAGTGATGCTTCCCTTCAACATTGTATTGAGAAATTTCCTGGAATCCCGCACAGGCTTGAATTTGTTGTAGAAAAAAATGGTGTTCGTTTCTATAACGATTCAAAATCTGAAACAATGGACGAATTAAAAATTTCTTTAGAAGCTTTTAAAGAACCTGTTATTTTAATCGCCGGTGGTAAAGAAGTTGAAGGCATTCCTTTTGAAAAATATGCAAATATTATTAAAGAGAAAGTACGTGTTCTTGTTCTTGTTGGGGAGGTAAAGGAGACTATGAATCGTGTATTAGGTGATTCAACTCAAACCTACCTAGTTGGCTCCTTTGATGAATCAGTTCTGCTGGCCTATCAAAAATCCCGTACTGGAGATACTATCCTTTTGTGCCCGGGCAATGATTCAACAGATGTCTTCCGTGATTTTGAAGAAAAAGGTAACTACTACAAGAAACTCATCTTCCAACTTTAATGTCCTATGTTACACTGGAAATGATACAACTCATTTCCGGTGTAAAATATGCAAGAAGCAAATAACCGACTAGAACAGTTAACAAATTATTTTGTCATCAATGTCTTTTTCTTGACTCTCTTTGGAGTCATCATGGTTTTTTCGGCAAGCTATATGTATGCCACTGAGAACATGGGAAACAGTTATTTCTTCCTTTATAAGCAGCTTTTTTTTATTGGGATGGGTCTGGCAGTTGCCATCATCTTTTCTAAACTTAAAATTCTTTATCTCTACAAACAAGCTTACAAGATTAATGCCTTCTTTGCTTTTCTTCTCACAATGACATTGGTTCCTGGAATAGGTGTGATGATGAAGGGATCAAAGCGTTGGTTAAATCTTGGTTTTATGAATCTTCAACCGGGTGAGTTTTTAAAATACACGTTGATGTTGGCCGCCATTAGATATTTTGAAAATTTCAATAATTACACTCCAAAACAGCGTGTAATTTACCTTTCTGGATTAATGTATCCACTGGCCGTTTTCGTACTTCAGCCAGACTTTGGAACATTTTTTATTGCAGCAATGATCATTGGTTTCATTGCGTTTTTATCTTCTTTCCCAAGAAAATATTTTTATGCAACTTTAGTGATGGGCTTCATCGGAGCCTCTGGAATTCTAGTTTCAGCTCCGTATCGTATGAAGCGAATCCTTGCCTTCCTTGATCCATGGAAAGATCCGCGCGGTAGTGGATTTCAGGTGATTCAGTCATTTCTTGCATTTGCTCACGGGTCCTTTTTTGGCCAGGGACTCGGAAATAGTAATGAGAAATTATTCTATTTACCTGAGGCTTATAACGATTTCATTTTTTCGGTTGTTGGTGAAGAGTTGGGCTTTATTGGAGTGATTACTACTGCCATTATGTTCGTTAGCTTCATTTTTATCGGATTCAAAATGGCAATCTCGCTTAAATCAAGAGTGGGAAGCATCATGATTTCGACCATTGTTTTTGCCATTGGTTTCCAGGCCTTTTTAAATATGGGTGTAGTATTGGGAGTTCTTCCTACTAAAGGGTTGAATTTACCATTTATCAGTTATGGCGGTTCATCCATGGTCGCTAACATGGCCGCCTTAGGTTTAGTTTTTGCATGCTTGAAGATTCACCCGAGTGATCTTAAAGAAATCAAAAACAAGGGCAAACAATCTCCTATTGGTGCACTTAAAAGTGCGTTTAATTAATCTATGAAATACGCTGTACTTGTTGCTGGTGGAACTGGCGGACATATCAATGCTGCTTTAGCAGTTGGAGAAGCTCTAAAAGATAATGGCTATGAGATTCTTTATCTCACTGGTAAAAGACCCTTAGATTATAAACTATTTAAAGATCAGAATGTACGTCATTTAGCCTCTAAACCTCTTCGTACAAACAATCCAATTACACTAGTAAGAAATATTTTTGAAAACATGATCAGCTTCTTTTCCATTTTTTTCATGTACCTTTCAAAAAGACCAAGCTTCATTGTTGGTGCTGGTGGTTACGTTTGCGGTCCAACTTTATTGGCCGGATTTCTTCAATTTATTCCCGTTTTTATCATTGAACAGAATGCAGTCATGGGTCTTACCAACAGAATTTTAGGTTGGATTTCTCGATTGATTTTCGTTCATTTTTCAAAAACCAAGGGCCTCTCTGCTGCCTTAAAAAAGAAAGTTAAAGTAGTCGGTAACCCAACTAGAAAATCAATCATGCCAGTCGCCCCGAAAAAATATGATAGCGAACTCAAGGTTCTTGTTTTTGGAGGAAGCCTTGGAGCATCGCAGATTAATGATGTCATTTTTGAAATGCTTAAACAGTCACCGGTTTCAAAACTTGCGATTCATCATCAACTAGGATCTGGTCAAAAAGCTCCAGAGATCAAAACTACCGTGAATTACACTCCACTTGAATACATCGATAATATGCAGGCAGAATACGAATGGTGTGACGTGATTATTGCCCGTTCTGGAGCTAGTACAGTTTCCGAGCTGGCCATCATTAAAAAGCCGGTTTTAATCTTCCCTTACCCTAAGGCCACAGATAACCATCAACTATTTAATGCCCAAATCTTTAAAGAAGAGTCGGATTTTACAGTGGAAATTCTAGACCCTAAAATGGCTCATCCAGAGAGTGTAAAGGCGACCCAAGAATTTCTAGTCAAGGCTTCTCAAGAAGCGTTAAAGTACTCTCAAACCCCTCATCCAGGTAATGAAACCTGTCGTGAAATTTTAAGAGAGATAAAAAAACATGTTGGGATGGCTTAAAACTACAAAACTACATTTTATTGGCATTGGTGGAATTGGCATGAGCGGAATTGCCGAAGTCCTTTTGGATTTAGGTTATTCAGTTTCTGGTTCTGATTTGAATGCCTCTTCGGTAACAGATAATTTAAAGAAAAAAGGTGCGACAATATTTGTTGGTCACGCAGTTTCTAACGTAGAAGAAGCGACTCTTGTAATTTATAGCTCCGCCATTGATCCAAAAAATCCTGAATTCGCACGAGCCCAGCAACTAAAAATACCTATGATCAGACGTGCAGAAATGCTTGCTGAACTGATGCGTTTAAAGTTTGGAATTGCTGTCGCAGGTTCTCACGGTAAAACGACTACAACTTCACTCATTGCCACAATTTTTCAGGAAGCCAAAAAAGATGCGACTCACATCATTGGTGGGATTGTTTCTAATCTTGGAGGTAACGCCAGAAAAGGAGATGGAGAATTTTTAATTGCTGAAGCAGATGAATCAGATGGCTCTTTTCTTCTTTTAAATCCCATCATGGCTGCAATTACGAACATTGATGATGATCACTTAGATTTTTACGGCACCAAAGAAAAAGTTGTGGAAGCATTTGTGGAATTTGTGAACAAATTACCTTTTTATGGAAGAGTTGCTTTAAATGCCAATGATAAACCCTCTCTTTCTATTAAAGGACTTATAAAACGTCCTATGGTTTGGTACGGCATTGAAACTGATCTGGAAGAAGTGGATTATGTTGCGAAAAATGTTTTGATCAACGCTTCTGGCACGACTTATGACCTCTATTTTCAAGGTAAAAAACTTACGACAATCAGAACACCTATGTGGGGAATGCATAACGTTTCAAATTCACTTGCTGCCATAGCTATGTCTCATCAAGCGGAAATCGATTTAGAGTTAATTAAATCTGGTCTCATGAAGTTTCAAGGTGTAGGCCGTCGACTAGAGAAGCTTTATGAAAAAGACAAATTTTTAGTCATTGATGATTATGGACACCATCCAACAGAAGTGATGGCGACAATCTCTTCTCTCAAAAGCGTAGATGAGCGTCCTTTATGTGTCGTTTTTGAACCACATCGGTTCAGTCGTACTCAAAATTTCTGGAAAGAATTTCAACAATGTTTTGAAGGTGTTGATGAGCTTTACTTAACTCCAATATATGCCGCTTCCGAACAACCTATACCTGGTATCACAACTGAAGCCCTAGTTAATGAAATGAAAAAGAATGGTAAAAAAGTTTACTTTTTATCAGGGTTGGAAGGAATGAAATCACTTCTTGAAGAAAGAAAATCTCAGAACTGCTTATTTCTCACTTTAGGTGCCGGCGCTATCTCGAAAAAAATTCGGGATATGGTGAAAGATCTTTAAATTGCTAAATTAAAAAGCAAAACAGCTTAGTGATAATGCCGGTTCAGCACCATATCCTTATCCTACTTGAGAAGATAATGAAAATCCGAGATTTTTCGACGATGAATTTCCCATTCATTTGTATCCTTGAAGAGTCCTTCTAGTTCTTTAAAAGTGCAGCAGTAAATTTCGCTAGTTGTGATGGACACGATAGGATCTAAGATCAGATTGCGCCAGTATTTGATGTCTTTTTAGAAAAGTTACCTGGCACCTTTTTAAGATGCATGAATTTATTCGTGTATGATGTTAGTGCTGAAAAATAATATCCGTATGATTTGGAAAAAATGTCTAGATAGTGTTACTTTCTCATGTATGAAAAACTTGGTTGACTCGATTAAGGAAATTCAAGATTGCGAATTTTTCGAAAATATCGATCTTACTAAATTCACGACTTTTAAATTATCTTCTCAAGGTGACTTGATTGAAGTGAAATCAATAGAAGCTTTGCAAAAACTCTTGCCACTTTTGAGTCTGCATAAAAAACCATATTTAGTTGTAGGCTGGGGTGCAAATCAGATTCTACCAGCTCAATGTTCTGAACTAATTCTTCACTTAGATTTTTTATTTGAACCTTCATATCTAGAAACACTTAAAGATGAATATGAATTGCCCGCCTCTCTAGGAATTAATCACCTTACCTCTCACGCCGTTAAATTTGGTTTGAAAGGTTGGGAAGTTTTCACTGGAATTCCAGCCACATTGGGTGGGGCGATTTACATGAACGCTGGAACGAACCTAGGTGAGATTGGTAAATTAGTAAAATCAGTTCGCTTGGTCGATCAGCAGGGAAAAATTAGAGAGGAGAAAATTACTGCTCAAAGTTTTTCCTATCGTAAGAATAATTTTGTAAAACCAGGTGAAGTGATTGTGGGAGCTACCCTTATTCATCTGGGTATAGATGAATTGATTCCACAGAAGATAAAAGACTATTTGAACTATCGAAAAACTACTCAACCTTTGGCCACCAAAAACTGCGGCTGTGTTTTCAAAAATCCTCTTAAAGAATTACCTGCAGGAAAACTGATCGATCTACTCCAGCTTAAAGGTGTAGGAGTAGGGGAGCTTAGAATTAGTCCCAAGCACGCAAACTTTATGGAAAATTCTGGAAAGGCGACTTGGGATCAATTCAAAACCTTGGTTGAATTAATAAATTTTGAAATGGATCACTTCTATGGAATAGAGTTTGAATTGGAAGTAAAAATCCCCTATCATTAATTCATGTGGTCACTTTTTTTAGTATCATTCTTAAGCTTACTCTCTCAACTTGCTACAGCAGGAATTCCCGACTCTTTCACTCAAAAAAATATTAATTATCGTACTTATATTGGTGAATGCCCTAATAAATCTTCCACTAGTTTTGCGATGATTGTGATGAAAGAATTTGAAAAAGCTCATTCATTAAAAGATGTTAAAGAGAAGATTGTGAATGAAAAATTAGAAGAGAAGCACTTTCTTTCTGATTACCGCATCAGTTATAACCCGGTTATTAAAACATTAAAGATCAATCTTGAGTGTCCGCAGCCCTTAGTAAAAGTTCAGGTTTATAAATCTAATGGAGAAGAACACTATTCAGCTATCCTTGGCGATAATTCCAAGATGTATGAGCCTGGTTACGAGAACCTCATGCAAGTTGAAAAGAAGTTAAATCATAACTTACCTCTTCTCGCCATTTCCATGGCACAATTAGATGGTGATGCCCCTACCAATCTTGTAAATTTTATTAAGCTGATGGAGAAGGATCTCCGAAGTCAAATTTCTGAAATCATCATTAGCAAAAACAATGATTTAACAATCGTGTTTGCACTCTCAGGCAAGGCTACCAGTGTGTTCATGGGGGCAGAGCTATGGGACGAAAAACTTACTAAACTTTCAAAAGTCATTGGATATATTCAGAAGACCAAACGTTACCCGAATAGCATCAACCTAGTGAATGCTAAAAAGGTTGTTGTCAAGTTTTCAGATAGTATCTAGACTTTACTAGAGGCATGATGCCTCAATAGCGAGAAGGGAATCTCATGAGTAGCACAAGTGTAATTGTCGCTTTGGATATCGGGACTACAAAAGTTTGTACCCTGATTGCCGTTAAAACAGCAAAAAATATAGAAATTCTCGGAGTGGGATCTCATCCGAGCAATGGCCTTAAAAAAGGCTCGGTGGTAAACATTGAAAAAACTGTTGAATCAATACGCAGCTCAATCGAAGAAGCTAAGCTCATGGCTGGAATCGAAGAACTTGAATCCGCGACTGTTGGTATTGCTGGTAATCATATTTACTGTTTTAACTCTAGTGGTGTTGTACCTGTTAAAAACAAAGAAATCACACAAAACGATGTTGACCGAGTAATCGAAGCTGCGAAAGCTGTTCTGATTCCTTCTGACCGTGAAATCCTGCATGTCATTCCACAAGAATTTAAAGTCGATAATACAGTAGGTATTAAAAATCCAATTGGTATGTGTGGCTCACGTTTAGAAGTTAACGTGCATATCGTTACTGGTAAAACTCCGCTTATTCAAAATTTAATCAAATGTGTTGAGCACGCGGGCCTTAAAGCAAACTCAATCATTCTTCAGCCAATTGCTTCTTCTAAATCAGTTCTTACTAATGAAGAAAAAGAACTAGGTGTTGTATTAATTGATATTGGTGGTGGAACTACAGATATTGCCGTCTGGAAAGAAGGCTCATTAATCCATTCTCAGATTGTTCCATTGGGTGGAAATCACTTCACTAATGACCTAGCAGTTGCTCTAAAAATTCCTCATAATGAAGCAGAAAGAATAAAACAGGCACATGGATCGGTCCTAAATCAGACCCAGTTAAATGAAACTTATCTGACCGTTCAGGGCCTCTCTGGCACCAGAGCAAGAGAAGTCTCATTGAGCTATGTAGCTGAAGTTTTGGGTGCGAGAGCTGAGGAGCTACTCAATGTAGTCAAAGAAATCGTATTGGAAAAGAATTTGCAAGATGAGATAACCGGTGGCTACGTGTTGACCGGTGGTGGGGCCTTGATCAAAAATCTTCCAGAAATGGCAGAATTTATATTAGATAAGCCAGTTAAGCTTGGTTACCCTCAGCCCTTTGGCGGCATGACTTCGGCCATGCAGCACCCCAAATTTTCAACTGTTCTAGGACTCTTGCAAGAATCAACTAAGTTTTCTGAAGCTATAACTCGTGAAGAGAAAATAGAAGACGAATCAGATATGTTTGATAAACTAGGTAGATCATTAAAAAACGTGTTTAAAGAGATTTTTTAATTTCGGAGGCTCTTATGTTCGATATTGCTGATAATGCTAACCTTCCAGCTGGTGCAAAAATTAAAGTCATTGGCGTTGGTGGAGGCGGATGTAACGCCGTAAACACAATGATTCGTTCTGGGCTTACTGGTGTTGAATACATTGTTGCTAATACAGATTCACAAGCTTTGAATGCCAATATGGCAGGCACGAAAATCCAACTTGGTGGTAACGTTACTAAAGGTCTTGGAGCTGGTGCTAATCCTGAAGTTGGTCGCAAGGCGGCGATTGAAGATTACGAAAGACTTTCTGAAGCACTTCATGGTGCAGATATGGTTTTCATTACTGCAGGTATGGGTGGCGGAACCGGTACTGGAGCCGCTCCAGTAATTGCTAAGCTTGCGCGTGAAATGGGTGCTCTTACAGTTGGTGTAGTAACAAAACCATTTATGTTTGAAGGCAAAAAGCGCGCTCGCCAGGCCGAAGAAGGAATTCTTTCTTTAGAAGAATCGGTGGATTCATTAATTTGTATTCCAAATCAGCGTTTGCTTCAACTTGCTGGCGAAAATTTATCTCTAGTGGATACATTTAAAGCTGCTGATGAAGTACTTTTGAATGCTGTTCAAGGTATTTCTGACTTGATCAATAATACAGGTCTCATAAATGCTGACTTTGCAGACGTCTCAACTGTAATGACTAATAAAGGTCTTGCTTTGATGGGCACAGGCATTGCTTCTGGATCTGAACGTGCATTGAAAGCTGCTAAACAAGCAATCAGTTCTCCACTTCTGGAAGATGTATCCATTGATGGAGCAACAGGAATTATTATTAATATTACTGGTAATTCGATGCTTTCAACTTTCGAAACAAATCAGGCTGTAACATTAATTATGGAGGCAGCAGATGAAGATGCAGAAATAATTTTTGGAACTGTAATTGACGATAATATGGGTGAAAATATTAAAGTTACTGTAATTGCGACTGGTCTACGTATTGCGCGTAAAGAACCTAATAATTACCGTCCACAAGTAACTACTGCTTCACCTTACGTTGCTCCTCAAATGGAAGCTATGATTTCTCCTATAGCTAAACCAAATGATTACGCTGAAAAATCTGAAACTACATTTGAATTTGATGAACCTAAATTGCCATTAAATGAGAATAAGCCGAAAATTAACTGGGCAGAAAAACTTCAGAGTGCAGCTACCAAGTATGAGTCTCAGAAGAATTTTGAAGGAGCTTCGCGCCCAACTCTTCCGCAGCAAGTTCCAGTAGAAAAAAATGAATATTCTCATTTTGACAATGCAGTTAATGCACCGGTTGAGGCTGTTCAAAAGAATGACAATTCTCAAGCTGCTCAAAATCGTGAAAGCAGAATCAAATCAATTGCTGAAAAACTTGGCTTCTTTAATTTTGATGAAGATGAATTTGATACACCTTCATTCATGAAGAACAAAGAACGCAACCACGATTCACAAATCTAAAAAAAAGCCTCCTAACGGAGGTTTTTTTTTATGTAAGAATATTTTCGGGTAATAATTTTTTGATTTTTTCTGTGGACTCTTTCATTGCATACATCACAAGATAAGTTTCGATATAGTCAGAATCCACATTGATTTTATAGTGAGTTTCTATATAAGTCGGTAGATCATTTTTTTCAAAGATTTCTTTCTTAAAGTCATAAAGTCTGACTCCTCTTTCTGGATCATGTGTAGCTGTTTTAACGGTTACAATTTCTTCCCAATCATGTCTCATGACAAGGGGCAGATGTTCTTTACAAAAGTGCAAAGTCTTAAACGATTTAATACATGACTTGCAGTAAATCTTATCGCAAATGGCACACATTACTTCACCAGGCTCTTCACTATGATTAGGACAAAATAGATCTGAGCGCTTGGGTTTAATTTTTTCTATTTCTTTAATTCTCTTAACGATACCTGGATGGAGATCTGATTTAGAAATGTCTGGATGATGATTTGCCGGTTTACCTGCAGTTGCTACAATAGTCCCTGTTTTAAACATGCGATAAATAAGGATGGAAAGTAAGCCTACGATTACTACCAAAAGAAAGAGCGTTACAATGATCAGGATGAGGGCAGTTTGTTCCATCATGAATATTGTAAATCAAATGATGCGATTTCGCCGAGCATAATTAGTAAAGATGAACTTCTGTAACAGGTTTATAACCCAAAAGTTGGTTGTAAAACTGTCGGGTAGAGATCTTTAATTGATCTTTGAAATAAGTTTCTTCCCGGCCGGCAAGATCAGATTGGATTTGTTTTAAAAGACGCTTTTTCAGGGCTTCCATAGATTCCTGGGCCATCAAGGGTAGACCCAGTGTGGTAATATCTAAAAGTCCCATCGAACGATGGTAACTGATAAACACTGCTCCCTGGGTTGCCATCTTTCTTCTTTGAGATATTTGTGTTTTTTCAATTTCAAGGGCCTTACCATGAATAAGTCGCGGTTCAATTACATCGTGATCTTCGACTTTAATTTGTCCATCACCTAAAATAACTTCCTGATAGTTGTGGATTACATGAGAAGAAATCTTCGGGAAATCTTTCTTCAAGAATTCCTGATGTTTTCTGAGCATGTAGCGCTCCCCATGGATTGGGAAATAGTAATTGGGTGTGAAATTATTAATTAGTAAAATTAAATCTTCTTTACCAGGATGCCCAGAGGCATGAATAAGATGATCATGAGCAGTGATTATTTCAGCACCAAAAGAAGTGAGTTTATTATAGATGCGGTAAATTTTTTTTTCATTTCCTGGAATAACCTTCGAACTAAAAATAACAACATCACCGGGAGTTGGTTTAAAGTTTCCATCTTCTCCAAAACTAAAGCGCCGAAGTGCACTTAAAAAATCTCCCTGACAACCAGAGAGAAAAATGAGCATTTTTCCAGTCTGACCTTTTACTTGATCAGGCATAAATAGATCGTCTGCTGTGATTTCAGTGTGACCTGATTCCCGAGCTGCTTCCATGTAAGTCCAAAGCGAGCGGCCCATTACAACAATTTTTCTACCTGAAGCTTTTGCCATTTTAGCAATAGCATTCATGCGATGAACGTTGGAGGCAAAAAGCGTAATGAACAATCGATTCTCGGGTCGATTCATTAAATGCTCCAGATCATTATGAAGTTCATTCTCTGAAGTCGTTTTTCCGTCATAGATTACATTGGTGCTATCGATGAAGTAAGCCGTTTGAGTACACTCAGATAATTTCTGCTTAATTAATTTGAAATCAATTGGCTCTTCATGCTTAGAGTTCAGATCAACTTTAAAGTCTGAAATATACAGTGCTCCCCATTCCCTGGCTTTCGATCGGATAATGAGACCACTGGTTTCAGGAATAGAGTGATTCACATGTATGGGAATGATGTCCACATTAGTGAATGAAAGCTCCTGACCTGGTTGATAAACCACATATTTAAAACTGATTTTATGTTCTTCTAATTTTCTTTGAATTAAATGTAACGTGAATGGAGTTACAAAAAGAGTCAGATCTGGAAACTGCTTTAACAAATGTGCTAAAGCTCCAATATGATCTTCGTGACCATGAGTAATAATAATATTTCTGGTTTTGGACGGATCAAGCAGTGAAAAATCGGGAATCAAATAATTAATATCAAAGCATTCCTCAAAGGGAAAAAGCATTCCGCAGTCTATAATGATATCTTCCTCGGACCCACGGATTAGAGTCATGTTGGAGCCAATTTCTTCGACTCCACCTATAGGAAGGACTGAGAAGTATTTATTTTTCAACTACATTGCCTCATGTGCTTGCATCCTACTGGATTCGTTAAGCATTTCTTTAATTCTAGCAGACAAAATAAGTGAGGCAACGTCCGTTTCTTCACCAACTGCGAAATCAGCATACTGACGTTGTGGATCTAGGTATTTTTGATACATGGGCCTTACAGTATCATAGTACTGAGAAATAACTGATTCTAAAGATCTTCCTCGCTCTTTAACATCTCGATGAAGTCTTCTGGTAAATCGAATATCGGAATCAACATGCAGGAAACATTTAATATCAAGCATGTCTCTTATTTCTTGATCGTAAAGTGCGAAAATACCTTCAAAAAGCACCACGCGACAGGGGCCAATTTCTTCATATTCTTTAGTTCGACTGCTGTTAGAAAAGTCATAAATAGGACATTTAATCGTTAAGCCTTGCTTCAATTCCGATAGGTGATTACGGAGAAGATCCCAATCAAAAGCATTTGGATGATCAAAGTTTGGTTTACCGCTGGCCGTATAATTGGTTATTGGCTGCTTGGGTAAATAGTATGAATCCATGTGTAACATCCATGAATCTAGCGAGCTGATGCCTTTCATGACTTTTTTGGCAAACGTAGTTTTACCCGACCCTGAGCCGCCTGCTATACCTATGAGGAAAATTTTTTGATTCATGAGGTGTGATTACTAACAATAAAAGGCAAGTCTGCCAAGGAAACCTCGCCTAATGTAAATTTTTTAGCCTCACATATGGACTTAGATAGGTTATAAAACCCAGCAATTAAAGGATTTTTATGGAAAATTTTTGGATTGTGACGCTCTTCCACTTTCAGCCGGTAAAAGCCGATCTGTCAGTTTTAGAGGAAATGGCGATGGAAAGATACAATGCTTTAGGCATTGAGGAGTACTCATTAACTGAACCAGAAGTAGATGCTCTCTTAGGTGAAAGATCTTATTCCGGAGGGGATTTACCAGAATCAGTTTTGGATGAAGTTGAAGAAAATGCTTTAGGCAAACCTGGCAATTACCGTTTCTTCTTTAATCACAAAAATGATGCAGAAGAATTTAAATCAAAAACTCAAAAGTTAGTTTTAGCTGAAGTTCAAATTGAGGAGCATGTTTCAGAAGATTGGAACGCTGAATGGAAAAAACATTATACACCCATTTTAGTAAATGAGACTTTTGAAATTATCCCATCATGGATGACAGATTATAAAAGTCAAACCGAGAATAAGATCTATATTTATCCTGGGATGGGATTTGGTACCGGTAGTCATGAGACCACGTTTTTGTGTCTGAAGTTATTAACTGAACAAATCACATTCCCAGTTAAGACTGCTCTTGATTTTGGTTCAGGCTCTGGAATTCTCGGTCTTGGGACTTTGATCCTTTATCCAGATGCTCAAGTTGATTTTTATGATATAGATTCTGAAGCCAATAAAAATTGCTATCAAAATGCTGAGCTTAATAAATTGCAGGAGCATGCCTTTCGGCTTCTGTTGCCAGAATTTCGTGATAAATTAAAATCGCAGTATGATCTTGTTTTTGCCAACATTCTTGAAAGTATTTTGATGCTGGAAAAAGATTATTTAATTTCTATAACTCGTCAGAATGGAGGTCTCGTTCTCTCTGGTCTTTTAAGGCCTCAGGTTGAGGGGATAATAAAGGCTTATACTGAAGGTGGAATGAAGTTGGTTCAAAAGCTTGAAAAGGGCGATTGGGCAGCCCTTTACATGGTTAAGAGTTAAGCATGCGTGCAACCTACCTTAATCCATTAAAAATTCAAGCCAGCTATCAATTGAAAGGTGAACAGGCACATCACTTATTGAATGTGGTCCGTGTAGAAATTAATGAGGAGATTCTGCTTCTTGATGGTGCAGGTTTAATGGTGAAAACTCAGGTTTCAGAAATTTCAAAGAGGGAATTGACCCTTCAGACTTTAGAGCACGACGAAGTTAGTCGAAAATATAATTTGGATTTGGCGCTAGGAATTCCAAAGAAAGAAGCCCTTGAGCTTTCTCTTAAACAAGCTGTAGAGCTTGGTTTTAGAAAAATTTATTTAATACGGTCTACTTATTCACAAAATCGAATTCCAGACATTGAAAGGATTAAGAGCCTACTTATTAGTGCTTTAGAGCAATCCAATGGAGCGTTTTTTCCTGAAATTATTCAAACTGAATGGAACGGAATAAGATTTGAAGATTATGAAAACGCTCTTATGCTTGATTCTCAATCTAAAAGCTTCAATCCTAAAAAAGCTCATGATAAATTTGCAGCTAATTTATTGATTGTGGGCCCTGAGGGTGGTTTTTCTCAGGAAGAAATGACATTTTTGCATGTTTTACCAAATATTTCCGTACTAAATTTACCTACTCCCATTTTAAGGACCCCTACTGCTGTGGCAACTGGAGCAGGAATCATTCTTGGGTCATTGCTGGATTAAATTTTGTATGACAAGCTAAAAGAAAGAATTAAAAAGGACATACCCATGAATTTAGAGTCAAATCCTTCAAAAAAGTCAGCTCCAGTTGTGCTTAATGATGATATTGATTTTGATTTCAAACCGATCACTTCTGGTCTAGGTTTTCATGGAAATAAACCATCCACTGAATTTAAAGCTGCCTTTAGCAATGAAATTTCATCCATTAATGCGAATCAGGTTTCTCGGCCTATGCAAATGCCAAAACAAAATGATAACCAAATTTATCAAAATGAATTTTCTGCTTTTTACGCTCATGAAAATATAGAGGTAGAAATTTCTAAAAAAATTGACATCAATAAACCTGAAAAAGTTTTTCGTATCGCTTTAAAATCTAACAGGGTTTTAGCTTATGCGCTGGATATGGGATTACTATTATCTTGTCTTGGCCTAGTTTTAACAATTATGTCTCGAACAATAGACATGGATTTAATCGAGGTTTGGACTGCTTATCCGAATGAGATTACTCCTCTTGTGCTTACGCTTTTTTGTGGATTCTACTTGATATATTTCTCTATTTTTGAAAAAACTACTAGCTCGACTTTTGGAAAAAATCTTTTGGGAATCATGGTTGTAACTAATGAAAACAAACCTCAGACTTTTTCTAAGTTATTGTTCCGTTCATTTATCTCTTTAGCGAATTTTATTAGCCTCGGACTTTTTTCATATTTTGATCTCCAAAATAAAGTTTCTGGCTCTAAAGTCATTAAGGCTGAATAAATGTTTTCAAAAGAATTGGAAAAATTTATTACGGAAAATAAAAATAAGAAAATTGTTTTCACGAATGGTTGTTTTGATATTCTTCATAAAGGTCACGTTACCTATTTAGCTGAAGCCAGCAAGCTTGGTGATCTTCTGGTAATTGGAGTTAACTCAGACGCAAGTGTGAAAAGACTTAAAGGTCCAGATCGTCCTATTAACAATGAACAAGATCGTGCCTATGTCCTGTCACAATTAAAATCTGTGGACTTTACCGAAATTTTCACTGAAGACACCCCACTAAATTTGATTTTAAAAATTAAGCCCAAAGTTTTAGTGAAAGGTGGAGACTGGAAAATTGATCAAATTGTTGGTGCTAAAGAAGTCATAAGTGCTGGAGGAGAAGTTTTTTCTCTCAATTTTGTTGATGGGTATTCAACGACATCAATAATTAATAAAATTCAGCATACATGAATTTTTGTTTCTCAAAAAATCCTGAAAGAAAAATTCCTTTCTCTTTACCCCAAACCGACATTTTCTGTTTTTTTTATTCACCAAATTCAGTTTTTGTTCCTCCTGAGTTTTGGTTCTCAGCTGTCGTAACATCTCTTCGTCTCAAGCAGAATGTTCTTATTCTCGAAACTTTTACTGAGGAAAAAGTAGAGTTAAATACCAGGCTTAGATGGCAGGTTAATGATAGCTCTCTCTGGCTTGCTCCTAGAAGTTTAAGCGTTCTTTTGGAGGCAACCAAAGAGAAATCAATTGGTTATTCATCTTTAAAAAATGACTTAAAATTAATTAAGTAATTAATATCTTTGGAAAAACATCAAATACCCGACTTAACTACTAAATTAAACCTTAATTTTTATTTCGAAGAGTTCGATAAGGAGAGAACGACTAATTTAGTCGGTTTAAATTTAACCGTTCTTAGCAAAGGGAGTACGTTGATGGGCTTAAGAATTAACACCAACATTGCATCTATGGAAGTGCAAAAAAATCTGCGGGCAAACAGTGTCCAACAGGAGTCTGACTTCAGCAAACTATCATCTGGTAAGCGTATTACTAAAGCTTCTGATGATGCCGCTGGTTTGGCGATTGCCAAGCAAATGGAAGCAGAAACTAGAAGTTTACGTATGGCATCGAGAAATGCTAACGACGGGATTTCTATGGTGCAAGTGGCAGAAGGTGGCTTGAATGAAACGAGTAATATTCTTACTCGTTTGCGAGAACTTTCAATTCAAGCAAGCTCAGATACTGTGGGTGAAGCTGAACGAGGTTATCTATCTCTTGAATACGAACAACTCGTACAAGAAGCAGATCGTATTTCTAAAACTACAACTTTTAACGGTCGCTCACTCCTGAATGGTGATGGAGAAACTTTACAATTTCAAGTCGGTGCACATGGTGATGAAGGTAACAGAATTGAATTTGATTCTGGTAACTCAGATGCAACGGCTGAAAATTTAGGGATTGGGGGAACAGATATTAAGGAAAAAGATGATGCTTTGAGTAACTTGGAAAATATTGATAGCGCCATTGCAAAAGTAAGTTCATTTCGTGCGGCTTTTGGTTCGATGCAATCTCGACTACAAGCCACTGTTAATAACTTGGATGTATCGGTTGTGAATCAGGAAAGTGCTAAATCTCGAATTGAAGATGTAGATGTAGCTGATGCTACTGCTAAGGTTGCGGCCAATGCAGTTAAAAGTGCTGCAGCAACAGCAACTCTGGCTCAGGCTAATCAACTTGGTCAAAGTGCTCTTCGCTTGATCGGTTAATTAGGGTGTTTAATCTGTTTTAAATTCCGAGACCTTCCAGGGTTAAACCTGGAAGGTCATTTTGGAGAAAATAGTTTTGAATGACAATAAGCTTAGGAAAGTCCGGGATGAATCAATAATTGTAAGTTTTCTTTCAATTGCAAAGGAGACTGAGCTTGAAGTAATCATCTGGAGACTAGTAGGAGGCTCGAAACATCTTGCCGACGTAAAAATTGAATCGATACGAAAACTTCGCAAATATTTTACGATAGTACCTATGGCAGGACATGAAAAGACTGTTCAAGAATTAATTGCCTCTCAAGACTACATTGATCTATATATTCCTGATTCTGCATTACTTTTAAGATGCACAATCAAACAAACCGAAGCACCCACTAGATATACTCTTCAATTTCCAGAATTTGTTGCTCAGGTAGAAAGAAGAAAAAACTTTCGTCTTAATGTTTATAATACAGAAGAAGTAAAAGTAAACTTTGGCAAAAGTACCACTATACCCAGGCCAATGACTCAAACATTTAATAAATCTTGCTTTGATATATCATCCGGCGGATTTTCTTTTTTTGTATCTAGAATGGAATCTAAATTTTTTAAAATTCACGATCACATAAGGAATCTGGAAATTAAAGCAAATGGTTGGAGTACAAAATTAAATTGTGAGATTTCTTTAATTAAGGAAGTTGAACCTGATGGAGATAATGGTTTAAACTATAAAGTCTGGAGAATCTGTTGCAAATTCAGTCAAATTGATCAGATTAGTAAAAAGCATCTTGAAAAATTCATTTTTGAGCGACTAAAGGATGAGCTGCATGCTATAAATGAATAGATGAAAATAGCTGCCATTTCAGATGTCCACGTCAAAATCCCTCATGATGATGCTGATCATCTACTGTGTAATTTTTTAACTAATCCACTAGTTGTAAATAGTGATTATGTTGTTCTGTTGGGGGATATTTTTGATCTAATGTGTGGTCCTCATACCGAATACATTAAAAATTTCGAACATATTTTTAATTTGTTGGATGTTCTTCAGAGAAATGGGAAAAAAGTTCTTTTTTTTGAAGGCAATCACGATGTCCACCTAGAAGCCTTATTTAAATTTCGCTGGCCTAATCGCGAGATTATGCCCATGCAAATTCCCCTGATTGAGATGATAGAGGGGAAGACTTATTATTTTTCTCACGGCGATGAACATGAAATAGATAATGTGAATTACCAGAAGTATAAAGCTTTTATTCTTTCTCCCCCTCTAAGATTTGTGGCAAACAAAATGATGCCTTACAGGCTTTTAAATTACCTAGGCAAAATAGCTTCTAAGAGTTCCCGTAAACGAGGGTCAGTTAGCTATGATGAAAATTTAGTAAAAAAAAGATTTCGGTCTGGAGTCACTCAAACCACAGAAGGAAAATTTAATTTTATATTAGGAGGTCATAGTCACGTTAAAGATCATTTTCAGATTACCAACAATTCATACTATATTAATAATGGATATGCTCTCAGATCAAAATCCTTTATCTATATAGAGGATCATGAAATTTCATTCCCCGAATTAAGCTAATTGAGACATTTGCCGTACTTCTTTTTGCACCATTTTGCCCATTATCTCTTTTACTTTAGATTCAGTTCTTGAACTTTCATCCTTTCCCTGAATATCTTTTTGAATCAAAATGAGTACATCAGCAAATTGAGCAATTTGTGGAAGATGGGTTATAGCTATAACTTGCCCGTTTAATGCTACCTGAGCAAGTGCTTTACCAATACAAATTGCCGTTTCTCCTCCAATTCCGGTGTCAATTTCATCAAAAAGAAAAATGCTTATGGAGTCATAGCTGGAAAGGATTTGTCTTACCGCTAATAAAATTCTCGAAAGTTCTCCACCTGAAGCAATATCCTTAACCTTGAATAATCCTTCACCAGGATTTGTTTCCGCGAAAAAATTCGCTCTCGTTAGACCAAATTCATTAAATTCTGTGAGTTCTTCTAGAATTAATTTAATAGTAGCGCCACTCATTTTAAGGCTTTGAACTCTTTGTGTAAGTTCCTTAGAAAGTTTAACCGCATTAGCGAGACGCTTTTTATGAAGATCCTTTGCAAGTTCAGACAAGGCGCTTTTGAACAATTCTGAATTATTTTTTATTTCCTCTAAATTAAAATCTAAGAGCTGTAAATGATCACGTTCTTTTAAAAATTCCATTTGTGTGTGAAGAATACTTTCCACCGTTCCACCAAACTTCTTTTTTGTTTTTTGATAAATATCCAGACGATCAACAACACCTTCCAACACTTGTGGATCCATTTCGTTATCAAATTGTTTATCGATTTGCGTAATGAGAAGATGTAACATGTCTTCAATCTCTGATGCATTCTCAGTGTATTGACTGAAGTGTTCCTTATTCTTGTTTAAAATATTATTAAATGATTTCATTTGAGAAAGGAGGCCAGGATTTCCCTCGCCTCCATCAAAAATTTCCTTAAGTTGAAATGATATCTTTCGATTCTTTTCAACATTTATCAGAAGATTTTTCTTCATGAGAAGGTCTTCTTCTTCCTGGGAGTCTGGATTCAGTTTCTCTATCTCTTGGAGCTGATAATTTAAATAGTCTAGTCTTTGCTCTCTGTTCGCTTTGGATTGTTCTAATTGCGAGAGCTTTATTTGTAAGGCTTTAAACTCGTGAAGTTTGCTTTGAAATTGTTCTACATTGTCAGTTAACTTCCCATAGTGATCAAGTAAGTGAAGTTGATAAACTTCGCTTAAAAGTTTTTGGTTTTCAAATTGGCCAACAAGATCAATGTAGCGTTTGGCGAAAGCAGCAAGAAATGCGACCGTACTTGAAAGATGGTTAATATACGTTTTAGTTGTTCCATTTTTGTAAATCACCCTTTTAATAATTAATTCTTTACCTTCTATCGGATAACCCTCATTTTCGAGGTAGCTTTGAACTTCACTATCGGTGCACTTGAATGAAGCTTCAATCAGGGAATAATCTGTGTCTTTACGAACAACTTTTTTATCAGCTCTTCCACCGAGAATTAATTGAAGTGCATCCAGTACTAAGCTTTTCCCTGAACCAGTCTCTCCTACGATGGCATTGAATCCAGGTTGAAAATGGATGGATTGGTTTTTGAAAGTAGCAAAATTTTGAATAATCAGTTTTTTTAAATAGAAATTGGTTTCCATAATTATCCCCTCAATAACTAGTATTACGGATAACTTACGGATGTCAAATAAAAACGTAACTTTTACGTATTAATCCCGTTTTGAAAAAATGAATTTCTCTCTAATCGTTTCAAAGTAGCTGCGCTGATCGTTCTTAATTAGGGAGACCTTTTTCACCTTTGATGAATTAATAAGAACTATATCCTGGTCGTCTATATTAATAGCAACCTGGCCATCTAGTGTAAGGGTAACCGAATGATATGGTGGGAGGATTTTTAGAACTATAGGGGAAGTATCTGGTACTACGAAAGGACGATGAATTAAAGAATGGGGACAAATCGGTGTCAGGATCAAGCTTTTGACGTCGGGATGAACTATGGGACCACCAGCTGCCATAGAATAAGCTGTCGATCCTAGAGGAGTTGAAATAATTATTCCATCACCAGATATATTGTAAATATGTTCTCTTTCAAGTTCAGCTCTCAGATAAATCATCCGTGCAATGTCATTTTTTGCTAAGACTGCGTCATTAAAAAAATAATCCTTGAAATGAACCTTATTTTTTCGCATAACCGAGATATGAAACAATGGCTTGATCGTAATATCATATTTGCCATCCAGGATATCGCCTAAGCGATCAAAATATTCATTCTTATTGAACTCAGTAATAAACCCAAGTCTTCCAAGATTAACTCCCAAAACAGGAATATTGGCTTTTATTCTGCGGCAAACACCAATTAGTGTTCCGTCTCCACCCAAAGAGAGCATTATATCTATATCTTGATGAAATTTCTTTGCATCCCAAAATTCGAGATGGTCAGTAACTTTGTTTTTAAAGAATTTATAAACTCGTTCTTTATCTTCTATTTGAAAAATAACTTTTCGCTTACGACGCAGCAACCATGAGCACAAGTTGGGAAGGATGTTGTAAAACTCTGGCGTGGAATTGGGCTTAAGAGTAATTCCAATAATTATTAAAGGGGACTTTTTCATTATCACTCCGTCATCAGGCGCATGGCTTCTTCTAGGTTATCAAAGGGCTTATTCAAAAGTCTACACTGATAAGAGTTCGCACGGGAAAGTACTTGTGGGGAATTATAAGCCGTCATGATAACAAACTTCTGACTGATCTCATTTGAGGAATATTTTTTCTTTGATTCTTCAATGACATCAAAGCCTGAAATATCCTGGAGCATTAGATCGCATATTATCCGGTCAAAATTATTAGAGAGGATCATTTGTATTGCCAGTTTTCCGCTGGCAGATACATCAACTTTAAATCCACGCCTTTCAAAGAGTTTTTTTAGAGATTGTTGAATTAAAATTTCGTCTTCAATTATTAATAAATGCTTCATGTTATTGGTAATGTTAGCCTGAATTGAGCACCTTTTTCATTTTTATTTGGTAAATACTCTAAATTACCCCCCATTTTAATTGTCAGGTTACGACTTAAGACCAACCCTAAACCTGTGCCTTGTAATTTAGTAGTAAAAAACGGTTTAAATAAATTAATGCTTTTATCTCCAGGGATTCCTGGACCATTGTCTCGCACATCAATAAGAACATTTGAATCATGGATTGATACTGAAATTCCTAAAGTTGCTCGTTCAGGCTGGCCTCGCATTGCCTGTGCAGCATTCACGATCAAGTTGAATAAAATTTGTACAACGAAGATAAGTGGTACATTGAGAATAATTTTTTCACATTCATCATCATAAGTAATTTTTTTTGTAACTTCCCTTATTTCACTCTTAGCTAGAACCAAGGACTCATCTATCATTTTCTTTAATAAAATAGGCTTTGTTTCAGGTTGTATCTGATAAAGATTTGAAAAGTTTTCTATGATAGATTGGCAACGATCTACATTCCTTTCAATCTCCTGCATAAATGATTTGTCATCTGGATTAATGTCCAGCGTATTAAAAATCTGGGAGCTTAATTTAAGACCAAATAATGGATTACTGAGTTCATGCCTTAAAGTATTGAGCAATTCACCCAAGAGGGAAATTCGTTGAAAATGAAATAAATCAAAAGCGTAATGCCTCAATTCATCGCTATCATAAAGATCCAGACTAAATGATCCTTTGATCTTTTTATTGAAAAAGATGTCCTGATCTTGAAGTTCATTGCGATAAAGATCATTTATGAATACTGAGCCGGATTGATTATCAATAATTCTAAGAGGTAGTGGAAAATCTTTAAGACATATTCTCAATTCTGAGATTTTTTTATCAGAGAATTCTTGATCAATTAACCGTTCAAAATGAGGCTGAAGCAAATAAATACATGTTTCGTAGAGCTCTATCTCTTCCTGGGAATAATTCAGAAAGTCGTGTCTTGAAACTATGGTTATTAAGCTATATTTTTTTGAGATAACTTCTTTAGCAAGGAAGCTTCCGTTAAAAGGTAAATTTACTTTTTCACAGTCGTCAGTTGAGAACGATTTTATTTTGGATTTTCGGATTGAATTGAAAAAAGTATTAAAATCTTTGATTTCAATGAGGGCATGAACTTTTTCACTTCTCCACATTGTTCCCATTAATTCCGCTTTTGTTTGTCCTTTTAGATGTAAAACAATCATTGAGCTCTGAAAATTTTGGAGAAAAGGTATCTCTAGAATCTTCTCTACGAGTCCTTTCAAGCTATGGGATTCGCTGGAAATGAAATTAACTTTCTTGATAATCTCGTCCCATAAATCTTTAACATTCTCGCCTGGGCTCATTGAGGCGTTTGAAAAGATTTTTTTTTCAATAACCTCTGTACCTTTTATAAAGCTTTGAAAAGCCTCAATTGGGTAATGTCTTTGTACAGATTCTGATTTAAATCCTTCAATTAGGCGGCTGATATTTTTTAAATAGTATGGATAGTCACAAAATTTACCGTCACTAAATTGAGCCCATAGGCGTGATTTTTTTTTCAGAAGGCAAAACTGGGCTTCTTTCTCAGAAACTAATTTGAAAATGCTAGGATCAAGAAATGTATCTGAAAAGTCACCAAAAATAGCCGGATCGATATGAACCGCTATGAGTTTAGTAGTCGTTTGGTTAATGGGATTAGATCTATTTTCCACTGGGTTAAATTATCTTTTAATTCGTACTTAATCAAATCTTCCAGCACCATAGAATCCATTTTTTGTTGGGCTTGATTGAGACCTTTTAAAACGAAGAACAAATGTATATGTGACTGTTTAATTTCTGGGATGTTGATTTTCTTCTTACTCATTAAAAGACGGGATAAAAGCGTGGTGATTTCAACAAATTTACTAATATCTGTCGTTAGGTCTGTTAACTGAAGGTTCCAGAAGTATTCTTTTTCAGGAATGTAAGCTTCAATGGCATTAATTTGATGAATGATATCGTTTAAAAGATCTTGGGTAAGCGAAATGGTATCAACCAATAGGTTATCTGTTTCCCCAAGTGTATGAGTTGTCTTCCCTAACATCAGCTTCTTCCTTGAATATGATTACTTAAATGCTAACGTCGTTCTTACGCAATGTCACAGTAATTAATTCAAGGATTGATTTGAGTGCCTGATGCTCTTCTGAATACAAAAGGTAGCTATGCTGGGCCTGCAGGTAAAGGGTTGTCTCTTCATTTTGACCTCTTCGGATTCGGTAAAAATCCAAAATTGGACGAAGATAAGCATGTGACTGAGAAATTTTGTCAGTTATCTCATCTATGTCTCGAAGATTTTTTAAGTGACCTTGAAGCTTATCAAAGTTTGCCTCGACCGACTTGGATTCCTTATAAACGAAATCAATAGAGCTCATGGCATAGTCGTATAAACGTATTACCTTCATCAGGACTTCTCTTTGAGTCTCCAGTAATTGTGTATGACCTTGGCTGCATTTTATAATTTCTAAATTTAAATCAAATAAATTTAAGACGAAATTCCAAAGAACCACATGCGCCTGGTACAACGGGTAGCAGTCATCACTTAAATTCAAACTTTTGATATAGCTCCCAAAGAGATTCTCGCAATCAATTTGATAGAGAGCATAGGGGAAATTGGTAGATACATTTTTGTTTAAAATATGTGCGTCAATGAAACTCATGAGAGAATCAGATTTGAGCATGGTGTTTCGTGCGCTAATGAGAAAATGTCCTGAATTGTGAGGCAATAAATTA
Organism: Bacteriovorax stolpii; assembly: GCA_945860895.1. Lineage (GTDB taxonomy): Bacteria > Bdellovibrionota > Bacteriovoracia > Bacteriovoracales > Bacteriovoracaceae > Peredibacter. The sequence continues at coordinate 30,119 of CAMASK010000006.1, read as the reverse complement.
AATCCCTGGAACTGACTGCTTAGATAAATTCCTGTGGCGCCATCTTCACAAATTTTTAAAGCATCAAGAGAAGCTGGTCCAATATAAAGACTATGTGAATGATCAGTTGCAAAATCAACTTCAGATATGTCTTTAATTTTTATATTTGGATAATTTGAATTAATTTGCCCAATAAGCTTTTCTTGTTCGATCGCAGAAAAAAAACTTGTATTGGATAGACCAATAAAGACTTCGCTATAAGTTTTTTTTTCGTTATTTGATTGAAACATTTTTCTAATGCCCAATATGTTTTTATAAATATCCTGAAGATGAAAAGTTAAAAAGGGAGCTCGTGATTTAAGGGTTAATAAATATGATGACCATGCATCGGGAACATTTAGTTTCCCGTCTTGCTTTAAGCAACCAAGCTTTTGTGAGGAATTGACTTCTTGATGCAGAGACCATGAGTCTTCATTTAATGAGAAGTTTACACTTAAATCAAATTGCTGATTAAAAACATTATTTACTGAAGTAGTGATTCCAGGAGGTATCGACACCGAACCATCTTGAATTTGTTTCAGGGAAATCTGATTTACCAAAACTGTAACTTCAAAATCCTTTAAAGCATTCCAGTGACGCTCCAGCATTAAAAGAGATTCTAATAGAAAATAAGCTTCATCTAACTGAATAATCAGCAGCTTTTTCATTTCGTTTACTTCACTTCGGAGAGATTGTATCCCTTAACGTTTTCTTTTTGTTTGAAAGTAAGTTCAACTTCTTTTTTTACTTCGCTTTGGTATTCTTGCAATTTGCCAATAAGTTTAACGTCCAGGAATTTTATATACTCAATTTTTCGGTGAAAATCCTCTCGATGCATTATCTCGATTGATGGCCAGTCAATTTTTTCAGAAATCTGATCTATAATAGATAGTAGGCGCTCTCTGTTCTGCGTGAAGCTAGCTAGTTTGATATCATCACGATAATCAACTTCTAGAATAGATTCAGTCATTATAATTGCTTTAATAATAAATTCATCCAAGAGAAGGATCATCTTATTCATTAAGCGCTCTTATTGTTAGCTGTGTTTTGAGACTTGATCTGTTTAATGGCTTCAATCCAGCCATCATAAAGTGTATTTAAAACTTTTAAACAACCTTCAAGATGTACTTTATCAATCTTGATGTTTGCCTGTGTGCTTGAGTAAAGAATGTAGTCATAAAGGGAAGAAAGCTCTTTGGCCACGTCACCACCAACTTCAAAATCAAGACTGTTGGATAGTTCAACGACAATATCTTGCATCTTGCCGATATGTTCGCCTTTCTTGGCAATATTTTTATTCTCAATCGCTTCCATTGCTTTCTTGCAGTTTTTAATTGCAGCTTGATAAAGCATAAGAAGGATTTGTTCCTTGCTGGCTGTTTCAACTGAAGTCTTTTTGTATGCGCCTAAACCGTAACTCATATTATACTCCTCCTGTTCTCTGGATCTATTTTAGCCTAATTGTTGTACCGGATTCATAGGACCAGCTAAACCGGCAAGACCTGCCCCCTGACCTTTAATTTTAGACATGGTTTCCTCTAGTCGAGCGAATTTTGCTTTCAAGATTTCTTCCTTCTGAGTCAGCATACGCTGGCGATTTGCGATTTGTCGGTCAATGCTGCTTACCTGACTTTGCAGCGCGGATTTTCTGGTATGAAGTGCACCACTTGGCTGATTCAACATAGTCTTCGCTACGTCTTCAAGTGTATCGATAAATCCATTAACCTTGCCGCCTTCAGTGGTATACATTCCGGTTAAAGTTTCAGCTACTGATTTATAGTCTTTGGCTAGAGATGCTTCAAATTTAGCTTGATCAAATTTTAATAAACCATTTCTTTCAAAAGTAACTCCGAAATCACCAATTCTCATTGGTCCTTTACTGGTCATAATTGGATTAAAAATTGCCGATCGGATGCGACTTTCAATTTGAGTAAGAGTTAAATCACCACCAAGAGTACGAGAAGTATCGCTTTTTTCACTAAGTGAGTTTTGGTCTTTAATGAATTTTAAAACATTGTTGATGTTGTCAATCAGGCTGGTAATTTTACCACCTATTTTTTCAACATCTTCAGTAATTTCTAAATTGATTTCTTCCCCTGGTTTTGCTTTTTTAAGATCAATTATCAAACCAGGAATCAAATCGGTAACTTTATTTGTTGGAACTTCAATTTCAAAACCATCGAGTTTAATTTTTGCATCCTGAGCAGGTTTTTCATTTTCAAAATATAAATCAACTTCCCCATCCACTAGATAGAGGTAAGGAAACTCAGCATTTTTTCCATCACCAGTTTCTTGCATAGAAAGAATTAAACGATACGGCTCGTCTTTATCCTTACCATCATTCACCACATTCGCCTTGAGACCGAGTGATTGATCAGCATTAATGAGTTTGGCAATTCCCGTTAGAGAGGCATTTTCCTGATCAACGTAGATTTCTTTAGTTTCACCACCGGGAAGTACTGCCTTAATATACCCAACACCTACATAAGTTTTGTCTTTGTCTTCTACTCCATTACTAACAGCTGAAGACTTTGTTGCGAGCTGTAAAACTTCAAGATTATATTTCCCAGGGTCAGCGAGATTTTTATCTGCTGTGACAGTAATCTGACTGCTTTCGCCAGTGTTTACTTTTACTTCTCGTAAACTTCGTCCACCTTTGTTTTTTAGAAGCTCTCCACGCATGGTTTCCACAAGAGTCATGAGTTGACCTACAAGAGCTTTCTTGTCTTCAATTTTTTCCTTGCGCACTTCCATTTGCTTCATAGGAATTTTTTCAGCCTCGATTATCTGCTGAACGATATCTTTAGGTAGTCCTGAATTGATTGAGCCAAAAGATATCCCCAATTCTTTCCTCCATGAAAAGCGGCTTGGGTAATTGATGGTGATTTCATCCTGAAACCACACTTAAGGGTAGCATGGGACATAGTTGATGCAAGTGGGAAGAAAGTGAGCTAGGATTTAAGGGAAAAGGGAGAAGTATGAACAATCCTTCTCCCTATTTCGAGAACTGGGTCTTGGGTTTGGACTATTATTAGTCCACCATTCTGATCGGACATTATGAATAATACTTTAACAAAAAACTCAAATATTGTTTGGGAAAAATCTAAATTCTTTGTAAATCGAGCAGTTATCTACTTCTCGTTTTTACTATTACCGGTGTGGATTCAAAAGTCCTTAGAAATTAACATTTTCGTACAGTCTTTAATGATGCTGGCATACATCGTGTTTATGGCAGGCCAGTGGTATCTATTAGGTAAAGAAATTGATCATCGTCTGAAGATTTATTTCAGGGCCAATTCCACAATTGACCGCGTCCTTTACAGAGTCATCATTGGTAATGCCACCATGATGATTATTTTTAATCTCATGTCCTTCATTCCAGATTCAATTGTAAGACATTTTTTTTGGGGATTTTTTGTTGTGGTTGGTCTTTTCTATTCCTGGCCCACCCGGGGAAAAATTATTCAAGAATCAGTTTTTACACAATTTACTGAATATAAATATTTAGATGCTTTTGAAAAAACAGTATTATTCATTACTATTGCAATGTTTTTTACATCAATGCCTAGTTTTCCGTTCTTAAGTAATTTAGAAACGTTAAAACTAATAATAGATCCAGAAGAGAAGATGAATGTTCAATTGTGGAATTATCTGCAAATGAATTTCTACCCTTTCATAAGATTTCCACATCTAATGAATCTAGGTTGGAGCATGCATTTTTATTTTATTAGCTTCAGTCTTTATCTCTTGGCTTTTTATGGAATATTACGATTTTTCATCTCTCGTAGATTATCCATTCTTGGATTATTTGCCTTAGTTTCTACTTGGGGATTTTCCATCTTTTTAAAGAAAGATGTTTACGCTTGTGCCAGCACAACCTTCACAGTGTTATGGGTTTGGTCAATTCTTTGGTGTGTGAAGAGCTCAACATATCGATCAGGCTTGATGTATGGTTTACTTTGTTATGCGGCAACAACACTTAATTATAACCATTTATTTCTTTTTCCTGTAGGTTTGGCGCTTTTATATTTTGTTTTCTTAAAAGAAAATACGGATTGGTATCGAAATCAATTTGTTAAATACACCTCGCTCGGAATGTTCTTGATTCTCATTACTCTTATTACCCACATTGATTTACGTTTTTTTGAGTACTCAATGAGTTTTCATCAGTTCTTTCTCTATTTAGCTTCAGTCATAAAACGTAAAGCCTTTTACTCACTTTCTTTTATTGGTCTTGTAGCATTATTGATTGTGATCTTTAAACCAAACCGAAAATTCTGGGCAAACTTGAATATTGACCATAAACGTTTAGCGGATATTGGCATTCTGGTTTCTTGTGTCATCGCTTTAGGGCTGTTAGTTGATAAAGATATGGTTAGAAGCTTCGGTATTTTATGGTTTGTGGTTTTCCTCTCAATTTTACCATTAGAGTGGATTTTTCAATCTATCAGCCGTTTGCGATCACGTCGAAATTTCATATACATGATTTACGTTCTTTTGTGCCTACTGGATTCGCATTTTGAAGGGCGAATAAGAATGATGTATGATTTTTACCAATCCCCTCCTGATATAGTTGAGTATTTGAATCGATAGTTTCCATAACTTTTTGTAAATTTCTTTTGCAGCACATCTGTAGAATTTGTTAGAATAATTTTAAGCAGGAAGAGGAATGATTCTCTTCTAAGGCATCAAGGAGGACTTTTGTACAAGACTCACTTAACGGCCACTGTTTTCAAAGACTTCTCTTCTTGTTATCAACATTTCACGTCTCAAAATGCCAAAAGTCCTAATGAGCCATTCGTTTATGTTGATAGTCATGGGGTGAAATTAATCACCAATGTGGTAGATGAAGAAAGTTCATCTGATGACGGAGTTTTTGCGCTCTCTGTTGCCAATGATGGGTTTGTAGAAATGTTGACTCTACAAGAAGGTTAGTTAAAAATATTTGGGGAAAACTATTTTAATCAAGAATCCAGAATTGGATGGGAATGGGAACGTTACCTTTTTATCTCAGTTAAGTGGTTGAATTAATTCAAGTTGCTCACTCTGAATTTATGGGATTAAGTAAAATCAAATAAATAATCTTGTGGAAAAGTGCGGTAAATTTGTGGATAAAAAATTATTATTGAGTCAATCTTTGTCCCGGATTATGGCCGGATTGCTACCTCAAATAAATGAATTATACCATTTGCATCCTTGCGCTCCTGGAAATTTAAAGCAAGATGGAACTCCAGTGACCAGTCTTGATCTGGCTTTATCTGTCTTAATAGAAAATATGTCCGCCAAAGATTATCCAGACACTACTATTTATTCGGAAGAAAATTATTCTTTGTGGGACTTTCCATTAATGGCAATTGACCCTTTGGATGGAACTCGTGAATACATCCTAAATCGTCCCGAATGGGCGGTCTCAATTGGACATTTTCTCAGTGAAAAATTCGAAGGCGAAGGCTGGGTTTACAATCCGGCCACTCAAGAACTTTTCAATGAGGCAACATCCGTAAATGAAATTAAAAAGCATAAATACGAAGGTGAAGTCTCTCATTCAGAATGGAACAATGGACTTTATAAAAAATTAAAAAATGACAAATTTTTGCTTACACCCAGGGGAAGTATTGCTTATAAACTTGGGCGATTATCTTCTGGAAAAATAGATTTCGTCGTCAGCTTAACACCTAAAAATATCTGGGATATTGCGGGCGGAAGCTTGCTATGTCAAAAAGGTGGATACAAATTTTATTCAGATGGCAAAGAGGTGACGAAAGTTAAACAATGTTATCAACCACCACTTATTTGGTGTCGAGAGGGGCTTTTTTCTGAACTTTCGAAGCTTTTTTCTTAGATGGACAAATTTCAACTAAGCTACACAAATCACATTGAGGTCTTCTTGCGATACAGGTTCTGCGACCAAGAAAAATTAATAAATGGGATAAGTCAGTCCATGCTTCATTAGGAAATAGTTTCATTAGATCTTGTTCAATCTTTTCGGGATCCGTGTTCTTAGTAAGACCTAAAAGATTTGAGGTTCGCTTGACATGAGTATCAACCACAATTCCGGTATTGATATTAAACGCATTACCTAATACGACATTAGCGGTTTTTCGTCCTACTCCAGGCAGCTCACTCAACTCTTCAACTGTCCTAGGAACTTCTCCAGCGTGATCATTCATAAGTTTTTGAGCACAACCTAAAAGTGATTTGCTTTTATTTCTAAAAAAATTAATCGATTTTATGGCTTCTTCCACATCCTCAAGTTTGGCTTTGGCCAATTTTTCGGGAGTAGGAAATTTTTTAAATAATGAAGGGGTAACTATATTCACCCGAACATCGGTACATTGGGCTGATAAAATGGTAGCCACTAAAAGTTCGAAAGGATTTGAATGGTTTAGCTCGCAATGAGCATCTGGATAGAGTTTCTTTAGACGTTTAAAGACTTCTAAGGCTAGATCCTGTTTTTTCATTTCAATAGCATAGCAAATTGGCCTTAATCTTTAAAGCTTGCTAAGAAATAGTTTATGGGAAATTTTAAAGTTAAAGATCACTATTTTGATAAAGCTAAGCGAGAAAATTATCTTGCTCGCAGTATTTATAAATTAGAGGAAATAGATCAACGCTATAAAGTGCTTAAGCCTGGCATGCAAGTAGTTGACCTGGGTTATTACCCAGGATCCTGGATCCAATACACGAGTAAGGTTATTGGTGATGAAGGAAGAGTCATTGGAATAGACATTCAAGAGGTAAACACAAAACTCTCAGGAGTAAAAAATGTTCGAATTTATCAAAAAGATATTTTTGATATTAGTGACCTTGCTCAATTAGAAGTGTCGCAAGCTTTTGATTGTGTACTCTCAGATATGGCGCCAAGCACAACAGGGGTTCAATCTTTGGATCAGATCCGAAGTCTAAATTTAGTTGAATCTGTCTTTGCTCTCCTACCAAAATTCCTACTTCCTGGTGGCAATTTCGTTATTAAGGTTTTTGATTCGCAAAATGCTCAGAATTATCTTAAAGAGCAAAAGAATCTATTTAATGAATTCCATTATTTAAAGCCCAAATCCACGAGAAGCGTCAGTAAAGAATTTTTTGTCATTGGAAAGAACTTTAAGGCATAATGCTTTAATGGTTTTCAAGGATTTAAACCGCTTTTTACTTACGCTCAGCCTGGGTCTCCTGGCTTCTTTGCCTGTTTGGGCAAATCTCAACTTCATTAAAGATAATTCCTTGTTCCTTTCTCCAGCCGACATTCAGGCGACTAAGAGTTCACTATCCGAAACTCCTGACGAATGGAAGAATATCATTGGGAGACATCAAACGTGGGATCAACTGATTGATTACGATCAGGCCAAGTATAAACCAAACTACACTTTCAATGCTGATTTAGAAGAATTCATTAAAAAGCAGCTTGCACTTTATCGTCCTGACTATACTTCAGTGGTAGTCATAGATAATGAAAATGGCCATATCCTTGCCGCAGTTGATTATGGTCGCCAAAAAAATATATTTGGAAGAGACCTTTCTTTCACTACAAGTCATCCTTCTGCCAGTATTTTTAAAATTATTACTGCAGCTGATCTTTTAGAGAATACTCATATTAAGACTGATACTGAATTCAGTTTTACTGGACGATCAACAACTTTATATCGTCACCAACTAAAAGAACCACCAAATCGTCGCTGGATTCGTAGTCTTGATTTACAAAAAGCCTTTGCCACTTCAAATAACGTAATCTTCGGAAGAACTGCAATTGAGAATTTAACCCCGGCCGGTTTGAAAAGAATGGCAGAAAAGTTTGGATTCAATAAGAAGCTCTTGGAAGGCATTAATCTCAAGCCTTCTGTATTTACAATGGCTTCGGATCAATACAACTTAGCCGAATTATCTTCAGGTCTTAATACTCAAACTTTAATGAGTCCAGTTCATGGAGCGGTGATAGGTTCTGTTGTAGCGAATGGTGGTGTTTTACGTTACCCCGTAGTGATAAAATCATTGGATGGAGTGCAGGATAAAAAAGTTCTTTATCCGCCCATGAAAAAAGATGAATTAGTTCTGACTCAACAGTCTGCCGAGGATCTTCGAGTACTTTTTATGGGAACAGTAAGCAATGGTACGGCCCGCTCTTCATTCCGTAGAAGTTTATATCTTCTTAATAAATTAGAAATTGGTGGAAAGACTGGCAGCATTACTGGTGGAGAGCCATTTGGTAAGAGAGACTGGTTTGTAAGTTATGCAAAATCTTTGGAAGACAAAAATGACAAGGGGATATCGATATGTGTCATGATTGTTAATCAAAAAAAATGGTATATCAAATCACCATTACTAGCTAAAAATATTTACGAATATTATTATTCATCATTACATCAGCAAAAAAAATAAAAGGCATTCAATGCAAGATAATCAAACTCCGGAAATCTCTACCCCTATCTCTTCTGAGTCACCAGCTGCAACAAGTATTGGGATTTCAAGAAAAGAAAAATTCATAAAAGAAGTTAAATCATTTACCTTCATTATCTTATCAGTGTTAATTTTTCGTTCAGTTTTATTTGAGCCTTTTAAAATCCCTTCAGGATCAATGATTCCTACTTTATTAATTGGTGATTTTATTCTGGTTAATAAGTTCTCTTATGGCTTCAAAGTTCCTTTTAGTGATTGGTTCAGCGATCCTATCTATTTGACTGGACCCAAAGCTCCTGAACGCGGGGATGTGATTGTTTTCAAATATCCTAAAGACACTAATTTAAATTACATCAAACGAGTTGTTGGACTTCCTGGTGATACCATCGAAGTGATTGATAAGGTGGTTTATGTAAACAATAAGCCTATTGAAACTAAAGAAGTTGATGGTAAAAAAATTCTGGAAGATATGGATGATAGATATAAATCTTATCAATTTAAATTTATGGAAACTAAAACCGGCAATGCAACTCACATTACTCAAGTAGATGTGGGGAATGACTACTTTGCAAATTATTATAAATTCACTGTTCCTAAGGATAATTTCTTTGTCATGGGGGATAACCGAGATTTCTCAGCTGATTCACGTCGATGGGGGACTGTGCCTTTTGGACATATAAAAGGTAAGGCAATTGCAATTTGGTTCTCGCTCTCTGTGGCTTTGCCTTGGAGTGAAGATGAACAAGAAACATGGAAATTCAGACCTTGGAGAATTGGAACAATTATTCACTAATTTAAAGGCCCTCGAAAGAGGGCTTTTTTAACGAAGAACAATACGCGTTTCACCATCATTGCCAATTTCTGAAGTATTGATTGAAAATTCTTTTGATCTTTTTACGTAATCTCTTAACCAGTTCTTTAAAATTCCGTCTCCATGTCCATGAATGACATTTACAAATGGAATGTCGCCAGTTAACAAATCTCCTAAAGCTCTTTCAATGATGCTTTGACATTCAGATAGTCTCAAACCTCTGACATCATATTCAAATTTAGCATCATTATTTTTCTGAAAAGAGACACTAACTTTATGCTGCTGAGGCGCTCGTTTTGAATTGGCGAGGCTAGAAACAGGTACACTAAGTTTAATTGGCCCTTTCCCTATCTGTACTTCTTTTTTTCTGAGATCAATGGCGGTGATTATAAATTCTTTCTTCAATGTGATTGAATAAACGGTATCGCCTACTTTTAAATCACTTATGAGTAGGTCACTTTCTTGAATAATAACTTCTTCAGCTTCTTCTATTACTTCACCCTTTAAGGCACGAATTTTAGTTAGTAAAAGATGTGATTTTTCATCAACTCTTTTTACTTTAGGTATTTCGTTTCTGCGTGCTTCTTCAACAAGCATTCTGGCTTCAGTTATTATTTTTTCGACTTCTTTTCTCGCTTTCGTTAATTCTTCGTTTAATTTTAGATTGAGCACCCCCTGCATGGCGCCCTTCTGATTTTTAAGTTCAATTTCATGTTGGCGATTTAAATTTAACAACTGATCAAGTTCAATTTGCTTTTGAGAGACCCTTTGAAGGAGAGTTTCATAACTAACATTCTTGGCACTTAAGTGAGTTAAGGCTTTATCCGGTACATCTTTAACCGCCGCGTGATTTCGCGCCAGAATTCTGAATATATCAATTGCCATAGAGGCACCAGGAGTTCCCCATTGAATTTTGTAGGTAGGCTTCATATTTTTAGTATCAAATCCGACATGACAAGAAATATAATTTCGATCCTGATGAATCAAGGTTTTAAACATCTGATGGTGTGTGGAAACTACAATATGGCAGATGCCTTTTTTATGAAGTTCATCAAAATAGGCTAAAGAAAGTGCCGATGCTTCATCTGAGGAAGTTGAATTAAATATCTCATCAATTAAAATCAAATTTGACGGCAGGATATGCTCCATCAATTCAATATAGTTTTTAACCTCTCCAGAAAATGAGCTTAAACCGACTTGTAAGTCTTGCAAGTCATTTCCAAAGTAAAATAACCCCTCGTAAGGATACATTTCAGCCTCTGCCGCTGGGACAAAAAAACCATGGTAGAAAAGCAGATAAGATAATGTGAGTGATTTAAGAAAAACTGTTTTTCCCCCTGTGTTGGGGCCCGAAATAACCATGCCATGGTCATTGGAATTGCAATCAGCGTTGTTTTTTATGGCATCTTTAATTAATGGATGAAACAGCTGTGAAAATTTAAATCCCGGCGTACTTTTAATACTGGGACACTCAAGGGCATAGTCATTAGCGAAAGCTGATTTTGCGAGATAATGATCAAGTCTGAGAAAGAAATGATTCAATTGATTCAATAAATCTGAAAACTCATAAAGAGTGAATGAGAACTTCATCGCAAGTTGATTAATAATCTCATCAATCTTAGCAATAATTTCCATTCTTCTGTTACAAGCTTCCCTTACTTCGTACGGTTCTACAAACAATGTCTGTCCCGACTCTGAACGAGAAACAATAAGGCCATATTCAGATTTATATGAATCTGATCTAATAGGCACAACATATCGTTCGTAATGAACATCAAAGCTGGAATATTGAAGAATCTTAGTATGGGCGGGATCGTGAAGCCAATCTTGAACAGTTCTGCGAATTTTTTCTTCCAGATCTCTTAGTCTTTGATTCAGATCGTTCAATTCAGGATGACGGTCAAAATGGACCTCTCCTGAGTCGTCTACTAGATGTCTAAATTCTTTCAAAAATTTACGTTGAACTGGCAGGAAGTCAAGTTCTGATAATCTTTGCAATTCGGCTAACTTCAGGGCCGGAAAATCTTTTTTTAAAAATAGACCGCTTTCAATTAACAAAGTGAGCTTATTTAACTCGGAAAAATTTAAGACGCCCTTTTTAGATATATGTTCCCGGTAACGTTCTAAAGATTTGTCTGCAGGAATTTTGCTGAAAACTTGATTTAACACCTGTCGGTATTCATCTTTAACTTCATTCTGATAACTCTGCGTTCTAACAAATTCTTCAGCTAATAGGTCTATTTGACCCGAAAAAATCTTACCCACTAGTTCTTCCTTATTCCTCTCAAAATAAGCAAACTGGGCTATAATTCTTGTTAAAACATCCCACTCCACTTGGGAGTGATGAACTGAACGATTAGTGTTAATGAGATTGATGGTCATATGATTCAATACTATCTGGATTTACAAAAGCAGGTCAAAACTATTAGTGAGATAAGTCTCTCCTATAGTCAAATTCAAAAGATTTATAGTACTTCATTCTTTATTTCTTTTTCAATAAGGTCACCGGGTAAAACTTTTCACCTCTTTCTTGGCCGCGGGGCGGGCCAGGAAGGCATTTGGTTACATGATCAACCGCCTATGTCGGACTTAAGGCGTAAAGATACTTTTCTTGAATATCTTCGAAAGCATCTCAGTTCTTGTAGTTTTGTGGGATTAGAGCTGGATAAGTTTGATCGAATCGTGAAATTTAATTACCAGAAATATGGAAAACTAAATTCTATCCTTTTCTTTTGGAAAGCCCGAAAGCTTTATTTTGTTCATCATTATCAGGATGCTCCGGATTCTCAGTTTAAATTACTGATGAGTTGGCATGGTAAAGCCATAATCCCCAATGAAGATATGCCAGATTTATTTGATTTTTTTAATGAAGTGGGACGCCGTACTGACATGAAACATGATTTACATGCGTCTTTGAATTCCACCATTGCGCAACTTTTGGAAGATGAACTAAAGGCAGCCAACTTGAAAGGACTTACAAGTGCGCCAACTTTTCTGCAAAGGAAAATTAATAATATTGAAGAAGATCTTACCCGAACTAAGCAGTGGGAAGATATCCAAAAGGTTCTGAATAAAGGTGATTCACTAGATGTTTATGAACTTAAAATTGGAGACCACAAAATAAAATTTGAAGGGGACTTGAACCCTTACGAGAGGCGAAACTTACTGTTTGAAAAAATTAAAAAGCTCAAGCGTGGTGAAGGTATTTTGAGCCAACGTCTTTTATCAGTTAAAGAACAATTAGCTGGCAAGACAACAGAAAAAAAAGAAACATCTTCCCTTCCCATCACTAAACCCATCTGGGGAAAAGAAGAAAAAAAAGATGCTTCACTTCAGATAAAGTATCCCGAACGTGAAGACTACAAAATTTTTAAATTTGAAGGTTTCTCAATTGGTATTGGAATAAGCTCTTTTGGTAATGATCAATTGAGAAATAAATGGGCTTCTAAAGAGGACATATGGATCCATCTTGAAGATGCAAAAAGTGCCCATGCTGTAATTAAGCTTCAGTCTTCTCAAGCATTGACCGGGGAAATGCTTAATCTTGCCGCTTCAATAGTTGCCTATTTTTCTCACTTTAAATCCGACTGGATTTCTATTATATACACGCATGTGAAAAATTTGAAAGGTGTATCCGGATCACCTGGTATGGTAATATATAAGAAAGAAAAGCACCTCAGATGTCCAAGTGTCGATCCGTCGATTTGGTTGAAGGAATAATTATGAAAATATTTGTTTTATTAACACTCTTATCTTTATCAGCATGGTCCCAAGATCCATCAACTTACCTAAAGAATTTTGATGCTAAAGTTTATTCTTTAAAAACTAAAGGAATTAAAGATTTCGTGGTTGATATTGAAAGTCCGAAAATAACAAAACAGATTAATGATCAGTTAATTTTTGGTGAAATTGAGAAAATCTATTTTAGAACCTATTGGACAGCTAATCCCGAAAGAATTGCCATTGAAATTCATGGAATGCCGGAAGGCTTTAAAGAAGTTAAAGAAGAACTTAAATCAACAATACTTTCAATGATGGATAACCTTCTGCCTGTTGCGACTTTAAATCGTTTTGCTGGTTATAAGATCATTTCCACGGCCAATCCTAAGGAATTAATCGCGCAAGATACGACGGGCATAGCTTTGATACCATCTTTTACTTTGAGGTTTGATAATCAGGATAAAATCATTGAGGTTATCGCCAAAAAGCCCGTCGGTACTTTGATAATTACCCCCAAATATGAAAAAGATTCATTTTCTGATGGTAAATGGGTGCTTAAATCTCAAACTACCAGTGCAGGTGAAAATGGTCAGGTCATTATTAGTCGAAAAGAGCTCACATATGCCAGTTCACAGGGCATAGGAGTCCTGGCCAAGATCAAGACATCTATAGAACAAAAACTTGAAAGCGGCGGAGTTAAACCATTGAATTCAGGTGAAACGATAGAGCTTAAAAATTACAAGATTAACACTGGAGATGCCATGAAGTTCTTCCTGAGTGAAGGGACTAAGACTAGTCTTTAGACAATCTGTAATTTCTACATAGTTAAGGACCATAATTCTCAGCTGCTTACATTCAGATGGTAAAAATACCATATGAAGCCTTCTCTTCAGATCCTAATATTTGGAATGTTTATCCTGGTACAATCGTGTACCGGCCAAAAGCCTGCGCCAATAAAGAATTCAACAATTCCCCGTCAAACTATAAAAGTTGCTTGTTCAGAGATGTTTTTTGAAGGGCAAGTCCTAAGCAAAAAAAATCTATTGAATATTTTTGAATGTTCGGGATGGAGTAAAAAATTTAGTAACCTAAATTTGACCTTGAAAAATGCTGACCAAACTAAAATAGATAACGTCCTTAAAGTAATAAACGATTCATTCTTCATTTCTCATAAAAAAAGAAAAGCATTTTTTGAGTTGGTAGCACAAGCACAGCTAAATGGTGAGTTGAATCAGTTAGCAATATTTTTAGAAAAAAGTTTAGCCGATCACAGAATAATGTTTCAGTTAACGCAAGCTCTTGAGGGCCTGAGTCTAGATCCGGATGAAAGAGCAATATTTATGCAAGTTTTATCCCCATCCAATAATGAAAATTTAAAAACAATTCGTGCAATTAAAAACATAGCTAAAACTTACGAAAAAAAGAAAAAACAAATTAATGAGCTTTTAAGCGAAGAAGATAAGTCCAATTTAGTTGTTCGTATCGGGAGAATGTTTGAGGATCTATCCAATAAAATGGGTCCAGGAAATTGGGATCATCTCGCAAAAATCATACACAATAAAGATTCTGTTTTACAAAGCTGGGCTCAGGAAGGGATTAATGGTGATTTACGAGTACTCCTTGATATTTTAGAAGAGCCAGATTTTTTTAAAGATGTCTCATTTTTAAAGAAAAGTATTGATAATAAAATTAAATGCACGAACAGGGCAAACACTACAGATTTCACAGTGAATGTGGGACAAGACCTAAAACATAAAATAGATGCCTTGAAATTTGATTCCTATGAGAGTTTTGAAAGTGTTCTTCTCCATGGAATGTCAAAATATCTCGCGTTTCAAGGGTTTTGCGAAGAAAAAGACCAGCAACAAGGACTCGATTCTTTTTATAAGATATTGAAACATGCCTTCATGGCAATAACTTCCCATCATGACTACACATTTCTGAAAAATATTCATGTCATATTTGGGGATAATCGTTTTGAGTTTTTATCATTCTTATCCTCAAATAGTTTTGGTGCACTAAGGGAAATTCTTCTTGATCTTGAATCAAGAGGAAATGATACGGAATTCGTTAAATCACTTTACGAAGTTGTTGCTCGTTTGGACAAAAGTGATCTTGAAGCAATCTCAGGGTTAATAAATGACCTTCAATATAATAACAGCAAGACAGGCCAGTGGTTTAAGTCTTGGTCAAAATTGTGGCAAGGTCTGTCCGCCCAACAGAAAGATTCTTTTATTTCATTTATTGGACTTTTGTTGAGTGAAGAAATTAATACTTCTCAGGTTATGAATTTTGCCGAAAATATAATGGTTTCATTCCCCGAATTTACTCCTTCCATGGAAAATTCACTAAGAAGCGAGGATTTTCGGAAAAACTTACGATATTTGATTAAAACTTTTTCACAAGAAAATGTGCAGTCAGATTTAACTAAGTTCCTATCCGACGAGGGAATATTTCAATTTGTAGAAATCTTGACAAGAAATTCAGACTTGAAAAAAAATGCCATTCAAGCTCCGTTAATGGAAAACTCACTTCCCATAATGACTTATGTTGAAACGCAAGATACGAAGCTTAATTCTAAATTGACTAGAGTTTGTTTCAATTCATTGGCAGAAGCTTATGAACAAGATTCCAGTTACTATAACTTAGTCAATAACTTACCAGAGTCTTGCCTCAAAGTTTTAGGCAATGTTGGATTTGTTGGCCAAATTTATTTATGGATGAATGCCTCTAATAAGTATTTTCAAGACCATTACCAGGTTGGAGATTTTCATTCTGCAACGGGGGTCTGGTCTCCTGGAATGCTTCAATTTATATTTTCTAGTGCGGTTCAGGCCAATATGATTCTGACTTCGGAAAATGGTTCAAAAGGAATTAAAAATAATCTAGTAGAGATTCACCGAGTTTTAACACATCCACAATTACTTGAAACATTTCATCAATTCTCAGGAGTCTATGCATCGATAAATCAGGCAATTTCTCTTGAGTCTCGATTAAAGTTTTTTTTCAACAACCATAACGATGAACAGCTTAATCAGATAACTTTAGATGGATTTACATTAATTAAAAAAGCTAAGCCTTATATTCAGATAAATCCTTTATTTGTTTCTTGTGAAGCCCTAAGAGCTGACATTGGTGCAAATCCTTGTCTTTCAAGGCAGGACTTAAAAGATGGAACAATCCAGATTTTACGTATAATCAAAAGAAAAAATGAAAATGGTAAAAGCCTCGGAGGAGAATTAATAAAATGGATTCATCCCCAAGGTGGTATTGATTTACCATTCAAAAAAAGTAAGAAGAGTAATCATAAGGCTTCGATTGATGAAGCAATAAGATTTTTATACGATCTCTCATCTGAGAAAACATCAAAAGAATTCTTGTATCATAGCGATACAGGTACCAAAAAAGTAAAGGGTACTACCATTGATCGGCTTGAGGTTGTGATTCGGGATATAGCTTTCATAAATAATTTCTATGGTTCTTATTTTAAAAATGCCGTTGCCGGTGCCGATCAGTATAGGCAGGATGTTATTGCTAAAGAAAATTTACTAAAAATGATGCAACAATCTGGTGGCTTATTTAGAGGTCTGCATACTTTTCCTCGTGAGACAAAAACAAAACTCAAAAATGTCCGTAATACATATTGGTCACTTGTTGAGTTGTCAGATGAATTTGACCAGGCAAATGGAACTAAACAAAGCTATGGCCCATTCATTCAAAGCTTGCTGGCTGCCGTAGGTGAATCATCTAAGCTTTCTACCCAAGACTTTAACCCTTATCAGATTCCAAAAGGATCAATTGTGGAAGGTCATAATGGACAATTTTTAACTCAAGTCACCAGGATGTCTGGGTTAAGACATTTATCAAGTTTTGTACGATCTCACTTTGATAGTGAATTAAGTGAATTAGATACCAATGATTTTAAGAAGATAAATAAAAATCTCATTGGTCGCCATGAAATATCTAAATTACAAAATGCTCAACAATTTGTACTTGACAAATATTTAGACGCGGATAGGAATCAATTAAATCTACTGATGAGTGATTTAATCGATCTTGCTGCTACTGCTAATCCCGAAGAGCAAAAATATCTCGAAGAGATTGCACTTAAATCAATTTTGATTTTTTCTGATGTAAAAATAAGTAATCCAAATCTGGAAAAAATAGCCTCTCTTTTTGAATTATCAATTGAAATGTGGCCTGAAATAAAAATGATAATGACAAAAGTAGAAGATAAAAAAGAACTTTTAAAATTAGTTAATAAGCTTTTAGATAGTCTAATCATCAATCAGGAAGCATTGAATCGTCTGGTAGGGGAATTATCAAATTCAGGACTGATTGATCTAAAAGATTTGAAAATATTATTAAAAAATGAAAGTTTTATTGAAAGAATCAGTTTGTTTATAAATCAGCTAATTAACATGAACCATTTTGAGACTGATCTTAATTGGCTTGAAACATTCCAGGCGATTTTTTCACCAGGCGATACAAAATGGGAATCCCTCAAGGCTTGGTTCCAAAGTGCTCTGGGCAATTCAAAAGATAAATTGACTGTTTCACTTCTAATAGAGTTTTTAGGTGAAAAGAATGTTGAAGGTTATCGTTTGAAAGAAATGATGGATGAGCTTTTCCTTAATCACCGTGAGAAATTGATCCAATTTCTTGATGAATCTTTTAAATCCCTTGAATTAAACCCCGACCAAAACACTTCTAAGAGATAAAACCCTTTATCATTGTTGAGAGCCCTTTCTAAGCTGTTATAATAACAAAACAACTTTAGCAGCAGGGCTTCGCTTGAGATCATTGTTATTGGCCAAAGGTGGACTTAATAAAGTTAAGGCTCACCACAAAGAATTGAAACAAAGTGATGTTGAAGAGTCGATAAAGTCTCTTTCACCAGGGGAATGGTGTTCCTTCACTCATCCGACATTGCCTTTAGCAATGATCGGATTTGTTAACCCCATTATAGAGGAAAAGTTTGTTTGTATTTATCTCGTCGCTGAAGTTGATGCCCAAAAAATTTCAGAATTTTCAGTAGAAAATTTTCTCAGATCAGTATTAACGAAAGCCTTTAATCGTAGACAATATTTTAATAGCTACCAAAGAGCTGCCCGAATTTTTTATGGCATATCGGATGGATTGCCAGGACTAATTATTGACCAATTTAACGACAAGGCGATCATTCAAATTAATACCGCTGGCATAGACCGCTATAGGAACTTAATAAAATCTACAGTAGAATCACTTATCAGTGGTGAAGCCTTTATGTTAGACAATGCCAAATACCGGGAGAAAGAGTTGCTCCCCACTTACGACACCGAGCCGGTACCATCTCTTGAGATTGAAGAGAATGGGCTCAAGTTTTTTATCCGCTCAGAAGTTTTGCAAAAAGTTGGTTTCTATTATGATCACAGAGAAAACAGATACCAACTTATTCAATTGCTGGGTCGCTTAAATCAAAAATTTGAACACGCCACAGATCTTTTTTGTTATGCCGGAGCTTGGGGAATTAGTGCTTTAAAGGCTGGAGTAAAAAAAGTTAGCTTCGTTGACCAAGGTGATTTTGAAAATGAAATCAATGCGGGCCTGGAGCTCAATGGATTTGAAGGGAGAGGATTGTTCTTCAGGTCAGATGTGTTTAAATTCCTGGATGCTGCTATTTCAAAAAAACAAACATTCGATTTAATCCTATGCGATCCACCAGCCTTTGCTAAGAGCCTTAATCAAAAAGATCAGGCGCTTGAAGGTTACAGTAAACTGCATAGAAAAGTTATGAAGGCAGCGAGTCCTGGTGCAGTTGTGGCGTTTTCTTCTTGCACACATTATGTAAGTCATGAAGAATTTCAGAAAAACATTCTGGATGCAGCTAATAAAGAAAATAAAAAAATTCAGCTTCTCTATTGTGGAATTCAAGGATGGGATCACCCTGTAGCTTCACTCATGGAGAAAGCAAATTATATAAAAAGTTATTTCTACTTAATGGAGTCATAAATATGAGTAATCTTAGAGAAAAAGTTAATACCGTTTTGAAACACGCCAAGACGACAGTATTTGGACAAGATGAATTACTTGAATCCATCATTGCAGCCTTAGTTTGCGAAGGGCACCTATTGATTGAAGGGATGCCAGGTTTGGGTAAGACTTTAAGTGTTTCTGTAATGAGTAAAATCTGTGATCTGCATTTTCAAAGAATTCAATTTACTCCGGATTTGCTTCCCTCGGATTTGATCGGAACGATGATGTACAACCAACAGAAACAGGAGTTTACGACTAAGTTGGGCCCTATTTTCACTCAGCTCGTTTTGGCAGATGAAATCAACCGTTCACCAGCTAAAGTACAGGCTGCCCTTCTTGAAGCCATGGCGGAAAAGCAAGTTACCATAGGTGATAAAACGCATAAGCTTCCAAGTCCATTCGTTGTTCTAGCTACACAAAATCCGATTGAGCAGGAAGGGACTTATAATTTACCTGAAGCACAACTGGATCGTTTTATGATGAAAATTTCCGTAGATTATCCAGATTTTGAATCTGAAAAAAGTATTCTTGGAATAAAATCGCAAGAACTAGATTTGAAGGCTTTAATTAATCAGCAAGATCTTTTTGAATTAAAAGAAAAAGTTGAAATGATTTACGTTGATGAAAAAATGAAGGATATGATCATCAGAATGGTCCATGCAACCAGACCAGGCAATAAGTATTTTCCTAAGAAATACGAAGGTGCACTGGTAGCTGGTGCTTCACCAAGAGCTTCCATTTGGTTGTATAAAATAGCTAAATTTAAAGCTTTTATGGATGGTAAAGACTTCGTCTCTCCAGATCATGTCTTATCAATTGTTCCTTCTGTGCTTGGTCACCGGGTCATAGCATCTTATGAGGCCCAGATAGACAAAATCAATACCCGAAATTTAGTAAGTATAATTGCTACGAGTGTAATTTGATATGAATCTTAAAGAGATTGAGCGGGTCGTCGGTATGATCCAGTCTCACATTTTCAAGAATTCCAATGCCTATGCAACAGGGATGTTAAAATCCCATTTTAGAGGATCGGGATTACAGTTTAGGGAGCATCAAGTTTATGTACCTGGGGATGACGTACGTTTTATTGATTGGAAATTAACTGCGCGTTCTTCAAATATATATATTAAAACTTTTGAAGAAGAACGAAATGTAGAGATTGTTGTATTTCTAGATTTAAGCCAGACCCTGTTTTACGGCTACAATGAAGTGTCGAAACTTCAAGCATTGATAGAGATCGTTGCACTTCTCTATTTGCTGGCAGGACAAACTCATGATGTTATCCGCGTTGTCGTTTGGGCAGGAAAAACTATCAATTTGCCTCCTAAAAAAGGTAAAGAAGGCCTAACTCTTTTTATTTCTGTACTTGAAAAATTGGGAGTAATAGACGGCGATGGCAAAGTTATTAATGGTCAGAAGCCAATTTCAAATGACCTGCATGAGGAATCAAAAATCGCTCAGATAAAAGCAGCACTTGCAAGACGTAAAGAAGTAATTTATTTGGGGGATTTAAGCCTGGTAAAAGATAAGCAACTTTGGGATAAGCTTCTCGATAAAAAGCACATGCATTGTTTTAGAATATATTCACCTATCGATAAGAACAATAACTTACCTTTTCTTTTTAAAACAAAAAATCCGTTAACAGGAAAGTCCATGGTGACTGATTTAAAGGGAAGTGACCAAAATCCAATGTTTGTAAAAGAACGTTTTAAAGAAATTGGTGTGGATGAACGATATCTAGAAAAATTTGTAAGAGAGCTAGTGTGATAAATATACTTTTAATTATATTCATTACTTTATCAGCGTGGTCAAAAGTTAGTCTGGAATTTATTCCAGAGGAAAGTTCCGTAAGGCAAGGCGAGATAATTGCGGGAACACTTATTCTAAAAGAATCGGAGGGACAGGTCTCTCTACCTGTTCTTCAAAGCAGAAATTTAAGTAAAACACTTTATATACTAAGTTCCTCTTCGTTCAAGGAAGAGGAAGGAAAATTACAATCTCAAGTAAAAGCCATCTTTCTCGTTGTTCCTACTGGGAAAGAATTGATTGAAGTTATAAAGGGAGATGAGGTCCACGTTCACTGGAATGATCTGGAAATAATTCCAACAAAGGGTGGTAAATCTTTTCTTCTGGGAGAATTTGAAATTCCCGAACGAATGAAGATTTTTCAATGGATCATGCTTCTTTCTATTTTGGTCATCATTGGTTTGTCGCTAAATTTATACTTTCGTAAAAATCGATCAAAAAAAACTATCATTGAGACAAAGAAAAAATATAAGACAGAAATATTAAATTGCAGTGAATATGATGATGTTGTGAAAATGTGGCAGCAAAAGCTGAAGTATCTGGAGAAGTTTCCCGAACTTGACCCTATGTTTAAGAATTTGGAACAGGTCTTATTTAAGTATCAGTTTAAAATTTCAAGAAATGATGCTGAAATTAAAGAAGTCATGCGCGCTTATGCTAATTTTAAATCAGATGTTTCCGGAGTTTTAAATGGAATTTAGAACTCCTTATCTTGTTTGGGTTGGGGCCATTGCCGCTATTATGTGGAGTTTTGATTATTGGAAAGTATTCGTCCGCTCTCCTTTGTTTTTTCCCATGCAGACAAATACTAAAACTTGGTTAAAAAAGATACTTAGAGTTGCATTATTCCTCGTTGGCATAGTTGGCTGGGCTTATCTTAGTTATTCATTGATGCAACCAAGAAAAGCCCAGAAATTTTCACCTTCAAACATAGAAGTCAATGATGTAATCATTTGTATCGATGTTTCTCGTTCGATGTTGGCCGAAGATATTAAGCCCAATCGTCTGGAAGTTGCAAAAGAACGTATTAGAGAATTCGTACGAATGCGCCCTACTGATAGAATTTCAGTAGTCATTTTTTCTGAAAAAGTCTTCACTCTTCTACCATTAACAACAGACCCATCTCTTGTGGATCAGATTTTAGCAGAGATATCTATTGGTTTTTTAGGCAGTGGTACTAATATTGGTGATGGACTTGCTTTGTCTGTTGCCAGGGCAGTAAATTCCGAAACTAAAAATAAAGTTATTATTCTTTTAACTGATGGTGTCGCCAACGTGGGAACACTTACTCCGATCCAAGCTGCTGAAGAAGCTAAAAAGTTTGGCATTAAAGTTTATACCATTGGGTTAGGAACTGATGAAGATGCCAAAATACCAGTTGGAAATGGAATCTTTGGGACCCAATATCAGCTGATACCCGGTGGATCTATTGACTACAAAACCTTAAAAGAAATCAGCGATATGACTGGTGGAAAATTTTATCCCGCAAAGAGTAATGGAGCATTAAAAGAAATTTTAGAAGATATTCAAAAGCTTGAAAAAACCGAAATTAAAGTCAGTAATAAAATTATTTATGATGAGCAGTATTATTCTTTTTTGCTATTTGGAGTTTGCTTGATTTTTGCGGTTGAGTTTTTACGCCGCATTTTACTAAAGGATGTTGCATGAATTACGAACATTCTGAATATTTGCCGTGGATTGTTTTATCTTTAGCCATTTTTATATTTTTAACATTATGGTTAGAAAAAAAATTTTTTAAAGTTGTTAAACTCTATTGGTTCTATAATCGTAGTTTCTTTAGTTATCTTTCAACTTTCCTTTTTATAAGTGGAATAAGTTTATTAGTTTTCAGTTTAGTGGATTTAAGAGGTCCTGAGGAGAAAATTAAGGCGGGTATCCCCACTCAAAGAACTATAATTTTAATGGATACTTCGGCCAGTATGCTCGCGGAAGATGTCAAACCAAGCCGCTTACAAAAAGCTGTTTTAATCGCTAAGCATTTTGCCAGGAAAGCGGCCGGCCAACAACTATCCATTGTGGCCTTCGCAGAAATTCAAAAGAAGATTGTCCCTTTTACCAATGATCTTGATCTCATAGATGCTCGTCTTGAAAGCATAAAAAATTTAAGAAATCAAAATGGTTCATCAGCACTAACGGCAGCAATACAAGAAAGTATCCAATATTTCAAAGAAACTGGTGAGGCCAGAGGTAATATTCTTGTTATTACAGATGGAGAAGAAACAGCTCAAGATATTGGTTTAAATGTTCCAAAAGAAATTAATCTCGCCCTAGTTGGAGTTGGTACTAATCAGGGAGGCAGAATACCTCTTGATGATGGCCGCGGATTTAGATTTGGATATAAAAAAAATCGTGGTCAAGATGTCATCACTAAACTAAATGAGGGATTTTTTAAAAAAGTTGCAGCGGACGTTCCCTCTGGAAAATATTGGATAGCCAATACCTATACCCTTCCTTCCGATGAAATCCTTGATTTTTTTAAAGGCGACGGGGCCAAAGGTGATAAAGAGCAGGATATGGTCATAAAGCCTGTTATGATGGAATGGGCAGTAGTTCCAGCTCTAATTCTGCTCATATTATCCTATTTTATGAAAGTGATCCGTGTTTTTAGCCTTGGAGTTCTTCTCATCATTTCTCCGGTAAAGGCAGACGAAAAAGAGCTGCGCGAATATTCCCCTGAGATCTTAAGGAACATGGAACTCCTTCAAAAAGGGGACTTGTCACAGCTCGAAAAAATTAAGCTGGCCGATGAGTTGCAAAAAGCAGGCGCTCATAGTGAAGCACTAGCTCTCTATAACGAAAATCTATCGAAAGATTCTATCAGTAAAGATATTCCTCCTGAAGCCTACCTTAACTATGCAACAGCATTACTGGAAAAAGGCGAAGGACAGAAAGGTCTCGAGACCTATGAGAATCTGCTGTCTTCATTGGACCCCAAATCAGACAAAACCAAAAAAGTTAAAGAGATTATAGAAAATAATATCCTTAATTATTTTAAAGTTCAGGAAGAGAAAAAACAGCAGCAAAAGAAGGACCAGGAAAAAGAAAATAAAGAAAATAAAGAGAATAAAGAAAATAAGGAAAATAAGGAAAAAGATAATAGTCAGCAACAAAATAGCGGTGAGGGTAAAGATAAGCAGCAAAAAGGTGGCAACACTAAGGATCCTAAAGAGAAAAAGGATTCTCAGGACAAAGATCAGAATCAGAAAGACAAAAAAGATTCTGATCAAGAAAAAGACAATGAAAAGAATAAGGACGAAGATAAAAAAGATGAAAATAAAAATAATGAGCAATCCTCAAACGAGGAGAATAAGCAGAAACTTCCACCCCAAAAAGTTTCCCCAAAGCTAAAGCAATTATTATCAGATGATAGACAGTTGCAGTTAAAGATTATTGAACAAAGTACCCGGGATATGAATCGACGCAAATCCCGTGAGAATAAGGACTGGTGAGATGAAAACACTGTTATTGATGATTTTTTTTCTCTGTATGAATTACGCACTTGCTGATGAAGTAAAGATTGAATTAAATCCTGCAAAGCCGATAGCAGGAGAAATGTTTAGGGCCATTTTTCGCATATTTACTGATGCTGATGAAGAACCAGTAATTAATTTTAGTCCCTATAAAGTGGAAGTCGTGGGAAAAAACAACTACGGAATAAAAACTAGTTCAGTGTGGATAAATGGCCAATTTAAATCTTCCCGAGAGATGACTATTGTTTATGAGCTGTCGGCAAGTGAACCCGGTCCGGCACACTTGCGGGACATTTCGGTTCAACTAGGATCTAAAGTTATTCGTCATCCTACATTTTCATTTAACATTATAAAAGAGCCAGAAGTAGCAGCTGATGTTTTTGTAATGGCGGATGTACCCAAAAAGAATATTTATCTGGGTGAAGGAATCATTGTCCGCTACTACCTCTACAGTAAGGTTCAAGTAAGTAATCTAGATATTAAGAAATATCCTAAGCTTAATAATTTTTTAAAACGATTTTTACAGGAACCCGATCGATCAGAGAGAGTTAATGTCGATGGACAGCTTTATATTAGAACTCAAATTTATGGTGTAAAACTTTTTCCTGAAAAAATCGGTGAATTGAAAATTGATCCATTGCACCTATCTGCAACAGTGCTTACTCAAAGAGGAAGTGACCCCTTTGGTGGATTTGGTTTTAATCGTGAAACACGCGTTAAAACTGTTTCAAGTGAAATTGTAAAAGTCGATGTGATGCCATTGCCCGAAGAAGGCAAGCCAGCAAATTTCACGGGCCTAGTAGGTAAGCATGACTTCAATTTACAGATTAATAATACCCGTCTAATCGTAAATGAACCATTGGAAGTGAAGCTGACAGTAACTGGTGGAGGGGCATTAGAAAATATGGAAGCTCCTGTCATTTTAAAGCATCCTGATTTAGAAGAATTTGAGTCCAATGGTGATTTAAAAATAATGGATGCTGACCAAGCTACGAAAGTTTTTGATTATACTTTCTTACCGAAAGCAAATCTTAAAATTCCATTAGCTACCATCTCGCTGGCCTATTTTGATCCTGATGGTTCCAGATATGTACCTATTCAGTTGAATATTCCTGAGATTGTAGTGGCTGGTGGAAATGCAGTCGCTTTTAAGTCGGAGCAAAAACCAAATGAACCTACTAAAATAAATGATACTTCTAAATTGCCTCTGACTTTAGCTTTACCAAAGTTTGAAGAGACCAAGACCTGGAAAAATTTCTTAAGTTATCTTAATATTTCTTTGCTGGTGGTAGCCATTCTCATATCTTTGGGAATCGTAATAACCCGAGAAAAACTTCCTTCATTTGGTTCAAGCACTATTCCTCGTAATTTTAAAAAAGGCCAATTCCAGTTACATGAATTTGCACAGTGGATTAGCCCTTTAATATCTCGTTCTGGAAAATCTCCATTATCGCTAATAAAAGAAGCCGACTTAAAAAAAGAGACAAAAACATATTTTATTGATTTACTCAATTGCAATGACTATAAAGATTATTCGCATACTAAAACTCAGTTCAAGTTCACTTATAAAGCCGAATCTTTTAGGGAACTTGATAAATACATTCAAAGCGTAAAAAATGAAGATACTTCACAACCTACTTGAATTACCAAAGGCTAACGATAAATATCCAGCTATTGGCCTTACCATCGGAAATTTCGATGGAGTTCATTTAGGACATCGTGAACTTTTAAAAAAAATTAAAAATGATTGTTTGAAAAAAAAACAATCGTTTGTTGTTGTGACATTTATTCCTCATCCTCAAAAAATATTGAAACCAGAAAAAGAAAGATTTCTAATCAATAGTTATGAACAGCGAAGAAGGCTCTTGAAGGCATTGGGCGTTGATTTCCTGGTGGAGATTGGTTTTACAAGAGATTTTAGTACCCTCTCACCAGAAGAATTTTTAAAAAAACATCTGCTCGCCTACCCTAATCTCAAAGACTTTTATCTTGGGTATGATTTCGCTTTTGGTGCAAATAAGCAGGGTGGCTATGATCTGGTTAAAGCTTTATGCAAGCCATTAAATGTTGAAGTTGAAATTCAGCCTAAATTTGAATTCAATGGGAAAGTCGTCTCATCAAGTCTGATCAGAGATCTTTTAATTTCTGGAAAAATCTCCGAGGTTGAAGAATTACTGGCCAGACCTTTTCACCTTGAAGGAGTAGTGATTAAAGGAGAAGGAAGAGGAAAAAAAATTGGTTTTCCTACTGCTAATATCCAGGTTTCTCCTGATTTGATTGTGCCTCACCGTGGAGTTTATGTAACACGTACCATCTACAATAAGATGACTTATAATTCGATTACAAATATTGGTCATAACCCAACATTCAAAGATACTCACAAAATTAATATTGAGACGAATTTATTCGACTTTGATATTGATATCTATGGTGAAGTTTTAGACATTGAGTTTCTTTATAAAGTAAGAGATGAGCAAAAGTTTCCAACAGTGAATGATTTAATTTCGCAAATAAAAAGCGATGTGGTCTTTGCGAAAGATTTTTTGAGAAAAAAATGAGATTTGGTTTAATTGGCAAGAATATTTCTCACTCTCTATCACCCGATTTATATAAAAAAATAATCGGACCAGAGGTTTTATATGATCTGATAGACCTAGGTGATGAAAGCTTACTGCCTTCGCTTGTTGAATTATCAAAAAAATATCAGGGTCTAAATATCACTTCTCCTTTTAAAAGTTTCTATTTAAAGGATGTGACGATACAAGATGATTCTATTGAAAAGTTAAAAGCAATAAATACAATAGCTCTGACAAATAATGGCTATATCGCAACAAACACTGATCTCTTAGCAGTAAGAGAAATTTTGCAGAATTATCAAAAGCGCATACCGGGACTTCACTTGATTCTGCTCGGTAGTGGGGTTATGGCAAGGATTACACTGCTAGTGGCTTCAGAATTACATCTTTCAGTGGAACAATTTTCCCGTTCGAATCAATCTGATTTAGAACATCTCGATTTGTCCAAGCTTTCTAAAAGTGATCAAGCCACTCTTGTGATAAATGCTTGTTCAAGAGATTTTCATTTCATGGGGAATATTTCCCGGAATTTTTATTTCTGGGACTTTAATTATCGCTTTTATCCCCACCAAAATACTCTGCCATTAAAGGTAAAGGAGTACCAGGATGGTCAGGAGATGCTCACTTTGCAGGCCAAAGCCGCTTGGGCATTCTGGCAAAGAAACATTCATTAAACTTAAGTGCTTAAAACTCCGAAAATGGTAACATACTATTAAAGGGTTAACAGTACTATGATTCGTAAAGATTTCATCGACATTGTCACCAATACCGGAATGGCAACTCTAAAAGAGTTGCGCCGCCTCTCCATGGGGAGGGACGATGAGATTAATGAATTTGAACTTTTATCGATGCCCTATTTTGATGAAAATAAATTTGCAAAAATTTGCTCTGAAAAGTTTTCTATTACCTTTATTGATTTAAAAAATGCAAAAGTACCACCAGAAACATTGCAAACACTTAAAAAGCGTCATGTGGTTAAGTGGAGGGCAATTCCAATTCAAAAAACAGCATCTAAGGTAACGCTTGCTACGTTTGATCCAAGTGTTGTTGCTGAAGGAACAAAAGAGCTAACTGATATTTTCAAGAAACAAGTTGAGTTTATCCTCACGAATATTTCTTCGTGGAGAAAATTGTATTCTGGCATTAAAGATTCTGTAGATGATCTGATTAACAATATTCAAGAAGTGACGGCTGCCACTGCTGCAGTCACTGAGGAAAGTGTTAAAGCAGAAGATATTTCCGATGACGTTGTAACATTCGTAAACCGGCTTCTGGCAGAAGCCTATGTTAAGAAGGCTTCAGATATACACGTTGAGCCATACGAGAAGATTTTCAGAGTCAGGCTTCGTGTTGATGGTAATTTGGTTGAAGTTGCCCAGCCTCCTAAAAGTATGATGGCTTCAGTCTTGTCTCGTTTAAAGATTATGTCCCAGATGGATATTTCAGAAAAACGTAAACCGCAAGATGGCCGTATCAAGCTTCTAATCGGGGGTAACCCTATTGATTATCGAGTTTCATCTCTTCCAACATTGTTTGGCGAAAAAATTGTTCTTCGACTTCTGGATTCTTCTAATTTGCAATTAGATATGACAAAGTTAGGATTTGAACAAAAGCAGCTTGAAGTTTTTAAAGAAGGGATCCATCGTCCATATGGTATGTGTCTTGTAACTGGTCCAACTGGTTCCGGTAAAACAACAACTCTTTACTCTGCTCTCGCTGACTTAAACACACCTGATAATAATATTTCCACTGCTGAAGACCCGTGTGAGTTTAACCTGGAAGGTTGTAATCAAGTAAATGTAAAAAAAGAAGTTGGATTAACCTTTGCCGTCGCTCTTAAAGCATTTTTAAGACAAGACCCGGATATTATTATGGTGGGGGAAATTCGAGATTTAGAGGTGGGTGAAATTGCAGTAGAAGCAGCACTTACTGGTCACTTAGTTTTATCTACCCTGCATACCAATGATGCACCTGCAACAGTTACGCGACTGTTAAACATGGGGATTGAACCTTTTCTTGTGGTGGCAGCTCTCAACGTAATTGTTGCTCAGAGGTTGTGCCGAAAAATTTGTATTAATTGTAGGGAAGAAAATAAAGTTTCACTAGATGAGTTAATTGCTTGCGGTTTTGCACCAGCTTCAGCTGAAAAGATAAAAGTTTATAAGGGTAAGGGTTGCGAGATTTGTAACAATACAGGCTATAAAGGGCGTGTCGCAATTTATGAAGTCCTTTCAGTTACACCAAAGGTACGGGAGCTCATTCTTAGAAATTCCTCTTCTGATGATATTAAAAGACAAGCTATCAGAGATGGTATGAAAACTTTAAGAATGTGTGCACTTACAAAAGTGGCACAAGGATTAACAACACTTGAGGAAGCAGTTTCAAACTCTGCTTCAGATCAACTTTAGGAGTTAGCATGGCCAGCGACAGTACCCAAACCCAAACTAAAACAGCTGTTGAACAAGGAATTGGAAGCCTGCAAATCCAGCAGTTATTTAAAGTTATGGTTGATAATGGCGCGTCCGATCTGCACTTAACCGTCGGTAGTGCACCTGGCATGCGTATTAGTGGCGACATAGTGCGTGTTAAAGTAGGAAGTCTTTTGCCAGATGATACCAAAAGACTTATTTATCAAATTTTAACTGAAAAACAAAAAGCAGAATTGGAGAAAAATCTTGAATTAGATTTTTCTTTCGGCATCAAAGGTCTGGCACGTTTTCGTGCAAACGTCTTTTATTCAAAGGGCGCAGTTGCGGCCGTCTTTCGACAGATTCCTAGTCTTATCCCCGATTTTGAAGCTCTGGGTTTACCACCCATCCTTTTAGACATGGTGGACGTTGCTTCTGGACTTTTTCTTGTTACCGGTCCAACGGGTTCAGGTAAATCGACAACACTTGCTTCTATAATAGATAAGTTAAATGCTGGAGCTCCAAACCACATTATCACTCTTGAAGATCCGATTGAATTTGTGCATCAACATAAATTGTCACTTATTAACCAGCGTGAGATTGGTGCCGATACACTTAGTTTTACTAAGGGGATTAAATCCTTACTTCGACAGGATCCCGATATCGTTTTGGTGGGTGAGCTCCGAGACCCAGAAACAATTGAGGCTGCATTAACTATTGCTGAAACGGGACACGTTGTATTCGGTACTCTACACACCAATTCCACGGTACAAACAATTAACCGGATTATTAACGTGTTTTCTCACGAGCAACAGGAGCAAATCAGAACTCTTCTTTCATTCGTTCTTCAGGGTGTAGTTGCTCAACAGCTTCTTCCAAAAAT
>CAMASK010000005.1 GCA_945860895.1 Bacteriovorax stolpii | reverse complement strand
ATCTAAAACCAATTGGCTCCGGCATTTGGGAATTCTCATTAGAGTATCCTGAAGAAAACCAGGTCCTTTATTTTTCAATTCGAGCAAATGGAGTCCTGCTAGAGCGAATTTTCCGTTACCAACACGTTGAGAAATAATTACTAGTTAGGATGGATGGTGGATTTTCTATAACCTCTTGGTTAAGATGGGACCATCAATTTGAGGATATTAACTATGCGCACAAATATACACGAAACTAAGGCTGCTGAAGTGAATTCTAAATCAAATCCAAAGTATGATCAGAAGCTGGACCTCATAAAAAAAAATAAACTCACAAAAGCTGATCTTCTTTGGTTTTTGAAAAACATTTATGTTTCTCGTAAAACTGATGATGCTGAAATTAGCATGAAAAAACAGAATAAAGCTTTTTTTCAAATTTCTGGCGCTGGACATGAAGGAATTTTATCAGCGGTAGCAAAAGTTCTTAAACCAAAGCATGATTATTTTATTCCATACTATCGTGATCGTGCGCTTTGTTTAGGGCTTGGAGTTACTCCATATGAAATGCTCTGTCAGGCGAACGGCAATAATGGTGATACAGCATCTTATGGTCGTCAAATGCCGGCACACTGGGGAAATGTGAAGCTGAATATTGTTTCAAAATCATCTTGTACTGGAACTCAATTCCTACAAGCTTGTGGTATTGCTGAAGCTGGTTTGCATTTAAAGAAAACAAAATTAAAAGATTCTCCAGTTTATAATGATCAGGAGATTGTTTACGCTTCTTGCGGAGACGGGACAACTGCTCAGGGTGAATTCTGGGAGGCCATGACTACTGCTTGTGTTAATAAGCTTCCTGTTCTGTTTATGGTTGAAGATAATGGTTACGCTATCTCTACTCCGGTTTGGCTAAATACTCCGGGGGGATCAATATCTAAAGCATTTGCTAATTTTCCTGGATTAAAAATTTTTACATGCGATGGTAATTGTCCGGTTGATTCATATAATACAATGCTTGAAGTTGAAAAATACATGCGTGCTGGTAATGGACCTGCTTTAGTTCATGCCAATGTAACTCGTCCTTATTCACATTCTTTATCGGATGATCACTCTTACTACAGAACAAAAGATGACTTAGCCAATGAGGCTGCTTTAGATGTATTTAATTCTTATCCTAAATTTTTAACTGAGACTGGTCTGTTAACATCGGCTGAAATTAAAGCTGTTATGGATGAAGTTCAATTGGAAATCCGTGAAGCCATGACCAGGGCACTAGCTACCGCTTGGCCTGATAAATCAACTTATATGGATCACCTTTATTCAGAAATTGATCCAACTTCTTCAATTTTTGAAAGTAGCGCCAACTTTTCTGGAAAAGAAGATATTCCACTGGCGACTGCCATCAATATGACTTTAAAAGCAGAGATTAAGAAAAATCCTTTAATGATGGTATTTGGTGAAGACGTGGCAGATTTCACTGAAGTTGAAAAATATGAGAACCCTGATCTCAAAGGCAAAGGCGGTGTTTTTAAAGTAACCCACGGGGTCCAAAAAGCGGCAAATCCTGGGCAGGTTTTCAATTCACCACTGGCCGAAGCTAATATTGTTGGACGTGCCATTGGGATGGCGATGAGAGGACTTAAGCCAGTGGTAGAAATTCAATTCTTCGATTACATCTGGACTGCTTATATGCAGCTCAAAAATGAAATGGCCACCACCCGTTACCGCTCTGGTGGCGATTTTAAATGTCCGATGGTGGTAAGAGTTCCAATTGGTGGCTACCTTCGTGGTGGGGCCATGTATCACTCTCAATCAGGCGAATCTTTGTTTACCCATAATCCAGGAATTCGTGTGGTCTATCCATCGAATGCTTTAGACGCCATTGGACTTTTAAGAACTGCTATTCGTTGTGATGATCCAGTTATCTTTCTTGAGCACAAGCATCTATATTACCAGGGTTATAATCGCTCTGCAGATCCAGGTGAAGACTTCATGATTCCATTTGGAAAAGCACGAGTGGTAAAAGAAGGTACGGATGCAACAATTGTCTGTTGGGGTGCCTTAGTTCAGAAATCGGTGGAAGCTGCCAAAGAACTTGAAAAAGAAGGTTATTCAATTGAGATTTTGGATGCCCGTACTATTGCTCCATTTGATTTTGAAGCTGTAAAAAAATCAATATCCAAGACTCATCGTCTTTTAGTATGTCATGAAGAACATAAAACTTCAGGCTATGCCGGTGAAATTGCCGCTTGGGTGAATGAAAACTGCTTTGAGATGCTGGACGCTCCCATCCTGAGAGTCTGCTCAAAAGATGTTCACGTGGCCTATTGTCCGGATTTGGAGGAAGTGATCTTGCCTCAGACCAGTGATGTATTGGAAGCCTTAAAAAAATTAGTTGATTACTAAAAAAAACCACCCTCTCGGGTGGTTTTTTTTATTTAAAATTTAAACCCTTTAAGTAATTTTTTACCCTGTTCTTTTAGATCTGCCGTTCCACCTTTTTTCAACTTTTCGATTTCTTTTTTTATTTGAACTTCATTCTTTTTATAAAGTTCACTGATGTTATTCAGCGACGAAAGATTATTTTTAGTTCCACCAAGAGCGGCCATAAGTTCATTTTTTGGTTTATTGATCTTTTCATCAACTAAAGATTGGATTTTATCCTGTGCCTCAGTGAGCTTATTTCCAATTTCTCTTTTAAATCCATTACCTAATTCATCTCCTAAATTTGAAGCAATATGCATCTCAAGATTTGAAAAACTTCCAGAAGCCGATCCATTAATTGTAATCAAGGGAATTGCCGATAAAATATTAGTTAGCATTTCCTGAGCTATTTTCGATTTGCTCTCAACTAAAAATTTTGGATTATTAAGAGAAGAATTCCAGGTCATTTGGATTTGATCCTGAATCAAGCTAGCAGTAATAGTACTAGAACCAACTGCGTTTAAAAATCCAAATTTCATCTTATCATCGTTGACAAACATTTTTTCAGAAACGATAAACGAGCCAACTTTAATCAGGGCAGACTGAGTTCCAATATCTCGTGTAAAATCAGCAGTGATTTTTGCTTGAACTCCCATAACTTTAACACCAGGAAAATCTCCTTTCACATCTAGGATAATAGGTTTTCCAACTGTTTTTGGAGAGGTTGTTACATTGGTTAGTTCACCTGAAACATTCCCTGAATATGTGTCAGCTGTCCCTTGTGAACTAATAGCAGCTCGTTTAAGCCAAAAGAGGGGATAGCCAGTTGTCACTGGAAATTGATAGTTTTTCCCCTCTGACCTCTTTGGAGGAATGACTTCGTCTTTTTCTTTTTTCTCTGGAATGTATTGTTTGGCAAGTGCTTGATATTTTCTTGCCTTAACAATGTATTCAGCAAACTGACCTGCAAACAAATGCATTGCCATATCTTTAAAGTCAATTTGAGGAACCGAGAATCTATTTTTTAATGAGGCTATATCTTCTTTAACAAGTTTTTCAATTTCCTTAGGATACTCCGAAACAGCATTCACTTCTGCTTTAAGCTGTTTTGATGCTAATTGCACATCTTTATATTGTTGATTTACGTCTTTTAAGAGGTCATTAAGCTTTTTGATTCCTTTGGCCTGTTCAAGGATATTTTTTTGTTTGGAAATTAATTGAACCTCGGAATCAATCTCTTTCAACTTAGATGTATCTGAAAGAGTTTTAACTTTTGTATCCCAAAATTGTTTTTTTGTGTTCACATCAATCATCATGGCATTGATTCTGGCTTCGCTCTTCAAATCCCCTCGAAGCTTTTCAATCTGATCTTTATAATCTCCGCCTTCTAATAATGTTACGACATCACTTAGTACATTTTTTGAATACTTATTTTTTACCTGT
The DNA here is from genome assembly GCA_945860895.1 of Bacteriovorax stolpii. Classification (GTDB taxonomy): domain Bacteria; phylum Bdellovibrionota; class Bacteriovoracia; order Bacteriovoracales; family Bacteriovoracaceae; genus Peredibacter. Next base: position 70,945 of record CAMASK010000005.1, on the reverse strand, counting down.
GCTATGACTTCAAGTTGGATAGCGTCCATCTTGCTTGGTTTCGCTGGCTCTGGGGGAACTACTCTTCCTGGGCTTTTACGTGGTTTAGAAATTTGAATATTATTAATGCTTGCATCATCAACTACAAATTTCATGCGAAGCAAGGCATCCCAAAGATACTTGAAATGTATATTTTCAATTTCAAGCATATTATGAGTTGGACGTTCTTTGTCAGTTACCTGCAAACCATGTAAATCAAATGATCCACGAAGAAAGCTGGTATTAACTGAAGCAACATTTACTTCTGCTCCATTACCCTGAGTTCCAACATACTCAAAAAGTTTTTTTAAGTGGTTATCAAAATAAAAGGTAAAATAAGCAAAGGTAATCAATGATAGGATGAGTACGGGTATGATTGCCTCAAAGCGAATCGGACCTTTCTTTTTTGGAGTCTTCGTTGTTTTTTCTTCAATTTCGCTCATATTAATTCCATTTATATTGTTCGTATTTGTAATACCACTGGTAGAACTTTGTCGCTTCAACCGCTTTCCAAACTTTGGTCTGCCTGAAACGTGCGACTACAATCTGGCGATATTTAATAATGAAGAATTGGCTAGCGATAAAAATGAAAGGTGATAGCGCAAAAGTAATAACCGCTGAACCCATAACAATCGAATTATTGAAGCGTGTAAATGGGATGAGTGGCATGTTATACAAAGAGGTAAAAATTCCTTGTAAATGTTGCATTTCAAGTACCATGCTTCCAACAGCATGGAAGGCAGGATCTAATAAAAAAGCAATAAACTTAAAGAAGAATGCCGTAACTAAAGCTGCACCAATTTGAATGCGAAAGAAAAAAAGAATTAAGAAAATAAATAGACTATGCAGCGAAAGAACAGGCGTCATTCCTAGAATAAAGCCACAGGTCATTCCTGATGCAATTGAAATATTTCCTGTTTCCGAATTGAGCAATTTTATGAAAGCAAACAGCTGTTTGAGTATCAGACCCATGGCTTCTCCTTACGTTTGAATTCGTAAATTTTAAAAGCCAGGGAGCTATTTGACCATAGGAAAGAGAGTAACAAAGAGCGTTGTTAAAATTTTAAAATGAATACCCGTTTGGATGAGTCGAGTGCCATTTCCAGGCATGGGAAACAATGGTATCGAGGTCTGGATATTGTGGTTCCCAATTTAATTCTTCACGTATTTTTCGACTACTTGCTGCAAGAACAGCAGGATCTCCTGGGCGCCTTGCCTCTTCTTTTACTTTAATTTTAAAACCCACTACATTTTCACATGCCGAAATGACTTCTTTGACTGAAAAGCCCTTTTCACTTCCCACATTAAAGATGTGACCTTCTCCCGCTTTTAAGATAGATAGCGCCATAACATGGGCCCTTACCAGATCAACAACGTGAACATAATCTCGAATGCACGTTCCATCTTTAGTGGGGTAATCGGTACCATAGATTTTAACTTCATCCGAGTTGACCACTGCCGAAAGAATCCTTGGTATGAGATGACTTTCAGGTCTATGATCTTCACCAATCGTGGAGGAAGGATGAGCTCCTGCGACGTTGAAGTACCTCAATATAGTAAATCCCAGATTATGAGCATGACAGAAATCTTCAATTGCCATTTCTGTCATCATTTTGGATCTACCATAGGGATTTATAGGATTTCTTAATTGATTTTCTTCGATGGGAGTTTTTTCAGGGTTACCATAAATGGCTGCAGTGGAAGAAAAAACAATTTTATTTACACCACATTTCACCATGGCCTGAAGCAGATTCAAAGAATTAGAAAAGTTATTATGATAATATTTATAAGGATTTTTAACACTCTCTGTAACTTCGATATCAGCTGCAAAATGCATGACCGCGTGTATTTTATTTTTTTCGAGTGTTTTATTTAGCAAATCAAAATCAGATGTATTGCCTTCAATTAATTCCACCTCTGACGAAAGAGATTCTTTATGTCCATGCGAGAAATTATCGTAAACAACCACATTATGACCACCTTCCATCAATTCTTTAACAGCATGACTTCCTATATAGCCAGCACCACCTGTCACTAAAACGTTCATAGTAGCTCCTAGATTGGATTGCAGCTAAATTTTGGCCAAGTACTTATGTCGGAAGATAGACAAACTTTTGATAGATCTAAAGATTCGCCAATTACTACATGCATGTCCAAATAACGATAAGTTCCAAGCCTTCCAATGAAAGTGAGTTTTTCTTCTTTTTCGGCTAGCGAAGTATATTTTGCAAGTAATACTTTGTCCTTCTCAAGTCGCATTGGATAATAAGGAGTGTCGTCTTCACCGCAAAATTTTGAAAATTCCTTAAAGCATACCGTCTTTTCATGTTCCTCCCAGGGGGCGAAATGCTTATGTTCCGAGATCCTTGTATAAGGGACTTCTTCCTCACAATAATTAATAACTGGATTGCCTTGAAAATCTCCTGATTCCACAAAACGTTCAAACTTGAGTGTTCGATAATTTAAGCGACCAAATTGAAATTTGAAATATCCATCCATGGGACCAGACCAAAAAATGTGATCAAATTGATTTTTCATATGAGGTTCTAGTCGTTGAGCTAATCTAATAGTAATGTCCTGATGATCTAAAATTCTTCTTACGATTTCGGTATACCCACTGGTCGGGATTCCCTGATATTTTTGATCATAATAATTATCGTCGTAATTAAATCTTACTGGTAATCTTTTAAGAATTGAGGCGGGAAGTTCTTTAGGTTCAACTCCCCATTGTTTTTTTGTGTAGCCATAAAAAAAATTTTTATAAAAATCTTTACCTAAATATTTCATCGCCTGGTCTTCAAAGTTTTGAGGCTCCTTAATGCTGTCATCGGCAAGAGTTCCGACAAAATCCCTTGCTTCAGCTGGGGAGAGTTTTTTTCTATAATATTGATTAATAGTTAATAAATTAATGGGTAAAGAAAAAACGCCTTTTGCTGTATGGGCTTTAACTCTATTAATAAAAGGTTCAAACTTTCCCCATTTATTTATGTATGTCCATACATCCTCTCGACTTGTGTTGAAAATATGAGGACCATATCGGTGAATCATAATATCAGTTTCAGCGTCTCTTTCAGTGAAGCAGTTCCCAGCAACATGCTTCCTCTCATCATAAATGGTCACTCTGTATTTACCACTTTCAACTAATTCTCTGGCCATAATTGCACCAGCAAAACCAGCTCCTGCGATACCAATATGTTGTTTCATCAATGGCTCCTTTAAAATATTTTTTGTGATTCAGCGAAATATCGTTCGAGAGCATTGTCCAAGCTTGGTAAAATATTGAACCGTTCACTTTCCAGAACACTATTTTTTGGACGTTTTGCTTTGAAAGACAAATCAATGAGGCTTACATCTTTCACTAATGAGAGATCGTAATGATGGCTTTTATTTGAGTAATTAGTAGCCTTACGTAGAAATTCGACCCATGTTGTTGAGCCTTTATTAGTTAAATGTATAACTCCTTGTTCACCATCTATTAATAAATCCAAAGTTGAATGAACCAGATCTGGAATGTAAGTCGGTGATACTTTGACGTCACTCAAGGCAGAAACATGATTTTGACATAATAATTTAGTCAACGAAATAGTAAGAAAGTTATAGTCATCCCAAGGTCCAAAAAAAGAACTTGTTCTAATGATTAGGGCTTTGGGGTTAATATGCAGAACTTTTTCTTCACATTCCGCTTTGGATTTTCCATAAACATTCAGCGGACTCTTGATGTGACTTTCTCTATAGGCTTCATTTGATTCGCCGTTAAAAACAAGATCTGAAGAAAACGTTACAAAAGGAATGTTTAACTCAGCACAAACTTGGGCGAGATTCGTGGGGCCAAAAACATTTTCTCTGAAGCATAAATCTCTCTCATCCTCCGCCTGATCTACGCGAACATATCCAGCGGCATTTATAATGGCCCATGGTTTTATTTGTGAAACAATTTTACGTATTGCTTGGAGATCAGCGATATCAAGCTCTGATCTTCTTGCTAATTTATAACTTAGATTCCTTTCTCCACAAATTCTAGCAAATGCTTGCCCTAAAGTTCCATTTGCTCCAGTAATAAGAATTGGAGGAGACTTTTTTATGAGTGAGGTGAAGGCGCCATGTGGAACTGCAAATAACATTCTTCTTGGCGTTTGCCAGCTCCCTTCATCAAGCAACAAGGGTGAGTCACTAAAACCTTTACTTGTTAATTCCTGAATTAGCTTTCCTAGACCAGTAAGGCGAGGTTGGTGGTCTGGTGTACGTAAATCAAAAACTCCTGATTCGTAAAACATTTCGCACTTGGTACAAAGATTGTGCCAATCATAAGTGCCAAGTAAGCTCCAAGCGGTTATGGCTTGAATATTTACACCTTTATCACGTGCAATTAAGGCTTGATTCCAGATTTGATTTAACCACCTCATCTGTGATTCTCTTGACCCTCTAGTATGAACTTCTGTAATCGTAATAGGAGTCTTATATCTGTACCAAGCTTCTACCATCAAATATTCAGCGGTAATAGGTTCAACTTGACCTGTGTCTATAGCACCGACATCTGCGTATTTTTGTTTTCCATTTCCCCCATGGGTCCATTCAGGATAAAGTTCGAGTCTATGATCCAGATAACGATTACTCAAATGATAATGATTGATTCCAATAACATCTGGCGGACATTTGTTTTCTTCGAGCCAAATCAGATCTTCATCCGACACTCCAAAGCTTTTGAAGTAACTATAGAGAGGGTGTTTTTCTGTAACTAGTCCAGAGAGCAAATCAAATGATATCCATCTTCTGGCATTTTCAAACTCACATTGATATTCCAAGCAATCGGTACTCTGAGTTTTTCCCAAATCATCAGTTTGAATTAATCTCGCTTTGGGATTTATTTTTCTGATCTCCTTCATCGCCAGGACAGTCGCCTTTGTTTGGAGCATCAACGCTTGAAGATATGAAGTATCATCCTTCAGATGAGGATACCAATGTCCATACAGACAACTAAAGCGAGCCGTTGTGTTGATTTCATTAATTGGAGTATAGTCCTCTATCCATGGAAATCTTTGCACAAAGGCTCTAGCATAATTTGCCAATTTTTTAGGAAACTCAGGATCAATCAGATTTGTGTATCGCGGACCGCTTCCATGGTGCAGAAATCCAGCGATCGGATTGATCCCAAGTTTACGTAACTCTTCCAGCCTTTCATCCAACCACGACCAATCCATGTGATCAGGATGTTTAGGAGCAACCTGCTCCCAAAGACAAGGATAGCGTAATTTTTTTATTCCTAATTTTGCAAAAATCTCTAAATCACTTATTCTTTTTAAGTGCCCACTTTTTTCTGTTTGATTGATATATCTTTCTTGAACTCTGTTGAGAGTGCATTCCAGACCACCCCATACTTCCAGTGGTTCCATTACACAATTCCAATTTCACTGAATGAGGTATCTTTATAAACGGGAGCCAGCTTTAAGTCTTTTTGTTCTTTAACTTTACTTTCCAAATAGACCATTTTTTTGAAAGTGAAATCCCAAGAATCACCTTCTAAAAATTGATCAACTTTTTCAAGCCATTCAGGATCATAAGCCCTTTCATTCATAGCTTTTTCAATACATTCAACGAAATGCTCTGGGTGATCAGCGATATAAATTAATCGTGCATCGGCATAAGGGTGAACGACATCGTTAATTGATGTAGATACTACTGGTTTCCCAGCAGCCAGAAATTCAGGAGTTTTTGTAGGACTGATGTAGCGAGTTGATTCATTTAATGCAAAGGGCATCATCGCACAATCCCATCCAGACAAATAAAGAGGCAGTTCTTCATATTCTTTTTTTCCAAGGTAATGAATATTGGATGCTGTAGGTAGGGAGTCTTGATCAATTTTTGCCAAAGGTCCAATGATGATAAACTGGAATTCAGGCCTTATATTTGCCATGATTTCTAATAAATGGGTATTAAACCGTTCATCAATCACACCATAAAATCCAATTCGAGGATGAGGTATATTTATTTGGTCTGCAGGTTCACTTAATCCCTGTCGAGCCCTATGAAAGTGCTGATAATCGATACTGCTTGGAATGGCATGGATATTGTTATGTCTTTGTTTTTTTGCTTCAAAAAGTGAAAGACCACCAGTAAACATTAAATCTGCTTTCTGTATTAACTCAGCTTCTCTTTCTAATAGGTATTGGGGAGCTCCTTTAAATAGAGATAGCTCATCCATGCAGTCAAATATTGCTACCGACGGTTTTAAGTGATTAGTATAACTCACAGACATTGGATTGTAGTACCAGATAGTGAAATCTTGCACTTCTTCCTTGAAGATTAATTCATCAACTAATTCTTTTAAAAATTCTTGAACCTGCTCAGCTTTAACATCTACTGGTAGATAAGGAACCACAATATGGACATCCTCTATAGACTTTCTTAAATGCAGCTTTGGTAATTCTGTCATTCCAAATACAGGTTCTTCAAAATAAAAAACTCTTCGATGTTTTGCATGTCTGATCATCAAGTGTTGAGGTCTTTGAAATACAAAATCCCATCTCAAATGAGAGAAAACTAGCAAGTCAGATTTTTCGCATGCAGAATTCATGGTTTTTCTCCAATTTATTTATTTATATGCTGGATGACACAAAAATATCGCAATCTAGAATTCCTGAACCCACTGCGATTAATGTGCCAACGTCAGGAACTCCTTAAGGCCCACGGTATGATCTTTGTATGTATAAGAGTTCAAACTCCTAATAAAAAAGATGAAGGGGAAGTTGCATGTTAGCGGAGGCAAATTTGGACGACAGTGGGGCAAATCACCCACGCAAAATTTTTAGACGCGACCGTTGGACTTCTTTGAATGGTAAATGGGATTTCGTATTTGATAATGAGGAAAGATTTGAGACACCAAATGAAGTGGAGCATTGGACGCATGTAATAGAAGTTCCTTACGCACCTGAAACTAAGGGTAGTGGAATAAATGATACGAGTTTTCATCCGCGCTGTTGGTACCAAAAGAGATTTAAGATTTTTCCAACAAATAAACGCATTATTTTGCATTTTGGTGCTGTTGATTATCAGGCGAAGGTTTGGATTAATGGTCAATATCTTGGTGAACATGAAGGTGGTCATACGCCATTTAGTTTTGATATTTCAAAAAATCTCAACGAATCCGGAGAGCAGACAATTGTTCTTCGTGCTGACGACGATCCCCAAGATTTAACAAAGCCGAGGGGTAAACAAGATTGGCAAAAAGATCCGCATAGTATTTGGTATCCTCGCACCTCCGGAATTTGGCAGACAGTTTGGCTTGAAGAAGTTGAAGCCACTTATATTGAAAGATTACGTTGTTCTCCTCTTCTTGAAAGATGGGAAATTGGTTGTGAAGTTTTTATCGCAGGAAACTGTTCAGATAATTTAAAAGTGAGAGTGAAATTAACTAAAGGTGAACAAATCTTGGCCGATGACACTTACAATGTGATTAACAAAGAGGTCCATCGTCGTATTGCTCTCTCTGATCCTGGTATAGACGATTTCCGAAATGAACTACTTTGGAGTCCGGAAAAACCAACATTGATAAATTTAGAGCTCGAATTATGGTGTGATGATGTTCGGATTGATCATGTATATTCTTATACTGCACTTCGAAGCGTATCCTATAATAGAGATAGATTTCTTCTAAATGGAAGACCATATTATCTTAGATTAGTTTTAGATCAGGGATACTGGCCGGAAACATTCATGACTCCTCCATCAGAAGACGCCATAAAAAAAGATATAATGTTGGTGAAAAGTTCAGGATTTAATGGAGTACGAAAGCATCAAAAAATTGAAGACCCCAATTTCTTTTATTGGGCGGATGTCCTGGGCATAGTTGTTTGGGCAGAAATGCCTAGTGCTTACCGCTTTACCCATGAATCGGTTGAAAGAATTTCAAAGGAATGGATCGATGTTATGGATCGGGACATGAATCATCCAAGCATTATAGTTTGGGTTCCATTTAATGAATCATGGGGAGTACCCGATTTGGCATCAAAGTTAGATCATCAAAATTGTGTTAAAGCACTTTACCATTTAACCAAAACTTTGGACCCTACCAGACCATGTATCGGCAATGATGGGTGGGAAAGCACTGCCACAGATATATTAGGTATTCATGATTATGATGATAAGCCTGATCGTCTTTTGAAAAAATATGCAACCACAAATAAAGATATTGGAGATATATTAAGTCGCTATAGACCAGGTGGACGAGTCATCATAGCTGAAGGACACACGCATGCTGGTCAGCCAGTTATACTAAGTGAGTTTGGTGGAATTGCTTTTGTCGACCCTGCAAAAGAGATTAGCCAGGCTTGGGGATATTCCGCGGCAACAAGCTCAAATGAATTTCGTCGTCGGTATGAAGAATTAATGAATGCGATTCATCGAATTGAACTCTTTGCTGGGTTTTGTTACACCCAATTTACAGATACATTTCAAGAGGCAAACGGAATTTTTACTGCCGATCGAATTCCTAAATTCCCACTGAATTCTATCGCTAGGGCGACTCGTGGAGTAGGTTTAGGGCGAGGAGAGCTACCTTCTGTGCCTCAACCACCACCTATTCCTCACGATAATGAACCATTAGATATGCCTCGTAACCTGTTAACAGGTCCGAGCTAAGTTAATTTTTCATACTCCAATCATCTGGACATCCTTTTGAACTATAATCTTCCCTACTTCATTAGGAGCTTACGTGAAAACAATCATCTATTCTTTACTTGCTATACTAAGCGCAAATGCAATGGCTATGGATTTAGCAGAAAAGTATGAATCAATGTGTTCCCGATCAGAAGTTAAAACAGAAATGGGAGATACAGGAAGTTGTCGAATTGTTGTGGCCTTAGCTCCTGTTGAAGACTCAAGAGGAACTTGTATTGGAAAAATTTTTTCGACGATCCCATGTCAGATCGACTATTCTTCCTCTGAAAATGGTGCAAATTTAAGAGTTAAATGTGGTACAAGTGATGAAGCACCTCTTATAGTACCGGCAGAGTCGTTGGCCTACACAGTTTCAGCTGTAGTGACTAAACAGGATAAATCTGAAACAGTCATTACTGATTCAACTAATTATTCTTATTTTGAATCCTCTATTGTTTCCCTTGTATTATCAAAAACAGAATTATCAGCAGCAGCTTCTATCACATTGAACCTTAAGTCTGGTCCAAAAGAATTAACAGATGTGGTTTGCCAGTAATTACTTTTGAATTTGAGCTTTAGTAAGTCTTTCCATTTCGAATCTACTATCAGTTTTGAACCAATCGTTCCCGGCACCTCTGCCCACTGCTTTGAACAGATCTGTTATGATTTTACCATCCTGCATGATTGATTCTTCGATATGAACAAGCTTAACCTCACCAGTAATAATAGAGCCAGAGCCCGGTGTTTTTCCATAACAAAGCATATCTCTAAATTCACATTCAAAATGAATCGGTGATTCTTTAACTCTTTTTGCTTTAACTATGTTTGAATCCAAAGGGGTTAGTCCGGCAAATATAAATTCATCCTGCCCATAAAGAAGCTCGGTAGATGCTAAATTTATTTTTTCATAATTATTTTCGGTGCAGAAGTTCACCACAAATTCTTTTTCTCTTAAAATATTTCTTACAGTATCTTTAAACTCGCCAGTACTGGTTCTGATCATGGGACAGAATGCGACAATCATGGGTTGCGCAGAAATGGCAGTAAAAAAAGAAAAGGGGGCTAGATTATTACTACCATCGATATTTCTTGTAGAAATAACTGCAATGGGACGAGGAATAATCGAGCCAATTAAAAATTTATAATTATCTGCGAAAGGACCATTGGTTTGGAATGTTTTCAATCTTACCCGTTGTATGTATTTCTTTAATTATCTATTTAGAACTCTTTAATCATCTTTTTTAGAATGCTAAAGAAAGCTTTCCAGTGACTCTTCCTATATCAACACTTTTTGAAGCCTCAATGCCAATCCGCAAAAGAAGTAATTGCAAGTTAGCTCCTATTACATAATATCCACCGGATCCATCAGCTGTGGCTGACTGCTTATTACTGGCAAAAATAGTACCACCATTAACATCAACTTTTACATCTGAATCAAAAGAAGCTGCTCCCACTTTTACATATGGGGTTATAAACAGAAATTCTTTGCTTAATCCAAAATAAATGACTTTAGTTTTAGCTTGAAAATTGATATCTGAATCAACAGGAAGTCCTGCTACATCAACACTTTGATTAAATTTAATTTCTGATGATGAAAAATTTGCTCCAATGGCCACATCTAGCGGTAAATTAAAGTAGGCACCAGCATTCCAGCCTAATCCAAATGAAGCGTTCTTAAAATTTACATCGCTAATTTCTCTCTCTGGAAGTACCGTTGCTTCAGCAAAAATATCGAATGGGATATGGGCACGTCCTATTAAACCACCATGATAAATCTTTTTAAAATCATTACCATTACTGCCAGCTTGATCAATCAAATTTGATAATTCAGGAGACGAAGTTTGTCCTCCAACGATACCGACTTCTATACCCCAAAGTCCTTTCGTTTCTGGTGCTGCAACGGCAGTGTGGGATAAATTCATTGCAAACTCAGCACTAATATCTTCTACTTGCTTTTGGGTTAAATTGTCAGGTAGTTCGATGGGAGCGGATAAAACTGCAGTACTAATAATAGACAGTAAAATCACGAGAATTTTCTTCATAACATTTTCCTTTGAATAAATCTTATCCATTTATTTTCCCTTTATAATTCAGTATGCGAAAGAGGAAAAAAAGAAATTTTCGTAAAGCATTTTAGTCGACTATACCATCCAGCTCTTCCAGTATTCCTTATTCTCAAGGCGTAAGAAATCATCTGTCATCTCGAGAGGATTTTTTGTATCAATCATAACAGCAAATTCATCGGTCCATTCCTTCTCATTGGCCTTGGCAAAAGCTTTGGGATGGGGCCCATGATTTATTCCTTGGGGATGATAGGTGATAGCTCCACAGTCGATATTATCCCGGGAAAAGAAATTACCTTGATGGTAAAAAATGATCTCATCATAATCAATATTTGAATGATAAAAAGGAACTTTTAATACACCTTCACTAGTATGCTCCAGTGGTCTGGCGACAAAAGAGCAGATCACAAAATTTTGGCAAACGAACATCGTATGACCAGAGGGTGGAATATGGTAGCGATGTGAAGTAATCGGACAATAGTCATAAATAGATATTTTCCAGGGATATAATGATCCCTTCCATCCAACAGCATCTAACGGATTGAATGGATAAGTTAGAATCGTATCCATTCCACGGTGCTTAATTTTAACTGGATAATCAGCTATATCATGTTCACTTCCTATGGCTGCCTCTGGAACGAAGATGGCTGTCTGATCATAGAGCGCATTAGGTCCTAGAATACCGCGGCTTGGTTCTTCAAATTCTGATTTTGATTCAACTTTTAAAAACTTGCATGGTTTTGTTATGAATGTTTTATAAGTTGTACCACGAGGAACGATGATGTAATCACCTTTTACAAAAGGAATGTGACCATAAGTCGTTTCAATTTTTCCTTCACCTTCATGAATGAAAAACATTTCGTCATGATCAGCATTTCTATAAAAAGTTGAATAGGGCTTATTTCTGCTACCCAGGTAAACTTCTACATCATTGTTATGCAAAATTTTTACAAACTTATTATTTAAGCTTTTATCTTCAAAAATGGGTGGTAAATTTCTTGGTTTGAGATTTCCCACGATATGAGTCCAATTTGTCGGTTGATTTTGGCGATAGACTTGGGAAACGCGTCCAAAAAAACCTTTCCTGCCATGCTCTTCTTCATAAAGACCTTCAGGGATTTTTACGTGTGCTTGCTTCGTATAAACACCACTTGATTTAAAATTCTCTGTCATAAAAAATCCTTAAGGTTTGCTATTTGGAGTTCCAACAATGTTTTTTAATGTTCCGATTTTATCAATGGATAATTCAAGAAGATCACCTGGCTTAATCCATTTATCAAGTTCTAGTCCGCAACCGGTGCCCACAGTGCCAGAACCAATGAAATCAGTGGCACGTATCCATTCTTCCATTCCCATATGTTCAATCATTTCTCCCCATGAATAATGAGAATCACCTGATTGACCACTAGACCATTCTTCACCATTAACTTTTGCGGTCATCTTGAGATTTGGCTCTTCATAATTAAATTCATCAAAAGTCACAATCACCGGTCCCATAATTGAGCACCAGTCTTTGCCTTTGGCTGGACCCAATCGGATAGACATTTCTTTTTTCTGTATATCACGAGCGGAAATGTCATTAAGAATGGTAAAACCAAAAATATGTTTTTTTATATCCTTCGCTTTTACATTTTTTCCGTCCCGGCCAATCACAACACCTAATTCAAGTTCATAATCGAGTTGTTGAGAATAATATGGCCATGGGATGATTTCATCATGACCTATGAAGCCCGTATTCCCGCCTTTATAATAGGCGGGAATTTCATACCATGCAGCAGGCACAGGTTCATTTCTTTTCTCAAAACCTTTCTTCACGTGTTTTTCATGAGCATAAAAATCGCGGTACATATTAATTTCATCTAATGGAGCATCAAACTTCGTATCCTTTGCATCGAAAAGATGAAAGGCAATATCGGCGTTGTTTTTGGTTTTAAGTAGTCCACGAGAGGAGAGATCTCCCCAACACTGAAGAGTCTCTTGCAGTTTTCCTATTGAAGCATCTTGGTACATTCTCAGAAAAGCAGATAAAGAATTTGGCGCTAGTAAATCTGCACGTTTTTCGGGAGCATAAAACCCAAATCTTTCAAACACTGCCTGCCATGTGAAATTGACATCAATAATAGTTTTATCATTGTAGATAATTCCTAATCGTTTCTGAATTCCAAATATAGTGGGTCTTTTATAGGTACAAATTTTCATATTTTAGTTCCAAATTTTTCTTTATATCTTGGCAAGACTTGCGACATGGCTTCGTAAAAATGATTCATTTCTTCTTTTGTTCCAATGGAAATTCGAATGTGATCAGGCATTAGGTTCGCTCGCAAAGGGCGAATGATAACTCCATGATTCAGAAGTTCATTGTAAAGAAAGAGGCTGGCTTCTTCGGAGCCTGTTTTAAGTGTCACAAAATTAGTGACAGATTTTATAGGATTTAGGTCATGCGAAGCTAAATAATCAAAAAGAATTTCATGCTGTTCGCGATTATTATCAAGTGTTCTCAATAGATGAGGATAATCTTTAAGGGCGCCGTAAGCACCTTGCTGAGCGATCAAACTTGGCTCAAAAGGCAGTTTCACTTTATGCAAGTTTCCAACTAGGTACTCATGTCCAAAACCATAACCGCAACGAATACCAGAAAGACCGTAGGCTTTAGAAAAAGTTCTTAAAGTAAGAACATTGTCATACCGGTAGGTCATAGAATCGGGATAATCCCAGGTACTTTGTGCATATTCAAAATATGCTTCATCCAAAATAACAATCGTATGATCCGGTACATGTTTCATTAAATAATCAAATTCTTCTTTCGTAATATATGTGCCAGTGGGATTATCAGGATTAGCAATATAAACGATCTTAGTGTTTTGAGTGATCTTCTTGGCCATCGCAACCACGTCGTATTTGTAGTCAGCTTTACGTGGCACCTGGATGAGTTTAGCGCCCACCGACTTAGCGAGAATCAAAAAACCTATAAATGTATTTTCACTAGTTACTACTTCTTCATCTGGCTGGAGAAAAGCACGGACAATATAACCCATGATTCCTTCGGAGCCATTGCCTAGAATAATATTTTGCGGTTTTAATTTGTAGAGTTCGCATAAAGAAGATTTTAATTGATGGGCAAACATGTCCGGATAACGATGCACATCCCAAAGTGCGTTTGTCATTTCACGAATTGCAAAGGGGGATGGTCCCAATGGATTTTCATTGCTTGCGAGTTTAGAAATTTTTGTAAGGCCCTTTTCTCTCGCTAATTCTTCAATCGGTTTGCCAGCCTGATAAACTTCAAGTTTCTCAATATAGTCAGGAACTAGTTTTTTTTGCATAGTGTCTCTTTTAAGTTTTTACATTAAAAAAGTACCATATTACAGAGGGAGAATGGAAGGAAACATAGACTTCGCAATCGAGACAAACATTTGATCAAAAATTGTGAATATTTCAGCTGTTTGTCCTCTGACCCAACGCAAATGTTTGATATCTTGGGCTTTTCTCAGTTAAAGTAGAGCCACAAAAAGTGAGGTTCTCATGAAGCTATTAGAAGGTAAAAAGGCTATTATTCTCGGTCTTGCCAATGATCGTTCAATTGCCTGGGGTATTACTAAAGCCTTTAAAGAGCATGGTGCTTCGATAGCATTATCCTATATGAATGAAGCGATTCATAAGCGAGTAGAACCATTGGCCCAAGAAATTGGAGCAGACTTTATTTTTGAAATGGATGTGACTAATGATGCTCACTATCCTTCGATGAAAAAAATTATTGAAGAGAAATGGGGCAAATTTGATATTCTTGTTCACTCATTAGCATTTGCAGATAAAGAAGATCTGGCCCGTCCATTTGTTCACACCAGCCGCAAAGGCTTTGCTATGGCCTGTGATATTTCAGCTTTTTCATTAGTGGGCTTAACTGATTCATTAAATGAACTCATGAATGATAATGGGTCGATTATCAGCATGACTTATTATGGCTCTCAAAAAGTTATAAAAAATTATAATGTCATGGGTGTCGCTAAAGCCGCTCTTGAAGCTTCAACTCGCTACCTTGCTTATGATCTTGGTCCACGTGGAATAAAAGTAAATTGCATTTCTGCTGGCCCGATTAAAACATTGGCGGCTTCAGGTATTTCAGGATTCAGAGGACTTTTAAATCAGGTGGAGGAAATTTCTCCTATGAAGAAGAACGTTACTCCTGAAGATTGTGGTGGAGCAGCTGTTTATCTGGCTTCCAATATGTCTGGTGGTGTAACCGGTCAGGTTCTTTACGTAGATTCAGGATTAAATATTCTCGGTGGCTTCTAGTGCAATATAGCTATGGTCAATTCACTCCCGAGCATCTTTTCAAAATGGAAGAAAGTATTAATCTCTTTAACGAGCAGAAATACTGGGAGTGCCATGAAACTCTGGAAGATTTATGGATAGAAGACCGTCAGGATGCTGCTCGCAATGTCTATTGGGCAGTTATTCAGGTCGCCGCTGCCTGTATTCATTATCGTGATTCGAAAATCATTGGAGCTCAAGGCATGATTAATAAGGCGAAAGAAAAATTTCGTCGTTGCCATGAACAGCATATTCTTACACCATCTTTAAGTAAGTATCTTGATTGGAAAGAATTGGAAAAGCTCACCATGGAGATTCCAGATAAGGATGCAACTCTTGATCAATTTTTGAAATTATTTAATTTTCGTTTTAAGAACTATAATCCCAGTCCGAAATTAGGTTAACTATGTCGAATATGTTTAAGGCTTTGCCCATTGCATTTAGAATGATCTTTAAAGACCCAGTGAATTTGTTACTAGCTCTTTTTCCCACTCTCATAGCATTGGGGATTTATATTTTTACAGCCATCTCGATATTTAGAAATTCAGAACAATTTCTTTCCATTCTTGGGAGTTTCCTGCCAGTCACTTCTCAGACAGATGTTGTAGCGAAATTTCTTGCAGTGGTTCTCATTATTTTCATTTTTTTGATAATGAGCTGGAGCTTCATTATTTTAGTTGGAATAATTAGTGCTCCTTTTAATTCAATGCTTAGCTATCGAATTGAAAATAAACTGACTCAGCACCTCATAACTACCAATAAGCAAGAGGCTATGAATGATCTTCGCCAGGGCTTAGGTCAGACTTTTAAAAATGAATTCAAAAAACTCATCTTCATTAGTTTGGTTGCCACTATTGGTTTTATGGCCAATTTATTTCCGCCTTTGTATCCGATAGGTTTTTTTCTGTTTGCACTACTTTTATCTATCCAGTTTATTGATTATTCATGGTCACGACATAATATGCATTTTGGATCCTGCCTGCAGGACTTGATGGTTAATATAGTTCCCTATTCTTTATCAGGATTCTTTTTTCTATTATTAGTAACGGTACCTATATTGAATGCATCCATTCCTTCTTTGGCGACAAGTTACTACACGGTTTTATGGTTACAAAGACAGAACAAAATACAGCTTTAAGTTTTAGAATTTAAGATAATTTTAGAAATATTATCCACATTATTTAAGCTTACATTGTGAATTTCTTTATTTTTTAAATTTCTTAATTGACCTGTTCCATTGGTGATATCATCTGAACCCAACATCAACACAAAATGAGGCTGTTTCTTGTCTGTGTGAGAAAATATCTTCTTCTGCTTAGCTTCTCCCAGAAATACTTCAACTTTTATTTTTTGATTTCTTAATTCCTGAGATATTTCGAGAACGATTTTTTCAGCGCTAGTATCTAAATAGGCAACAACAATATCAATCTTCTGCTTTGAAAAGTCCGGAAGTAAATTATGAGATTTTAAGAATTCTGTTAATGGAACTTCTCCCAAACCAAATCCAATTCCAGGGAGAGGAGTTTCTCCAAAAATGGATAACAAGTTAGCATATGCTCCGCCACCAGCGATGGCCCTGAGATTATCAGGATGTTTATCAAATATTTCAAAGACAACATCAGTATAATAATCCAGCCCTCTTACAATTGAAGGATCAAATTTTATGTATTGCTTCAATCCTAAGTCTTCAAGACCATTAAAAAGATTAATTAAAGGTTGAATTTGTTTTGGTATTTCGTTATCCGTATTTCGAATAAATTTAATTACATCTTCAATTGAATTCAATGCTGCGTATTCTTCAAATTGCCGAGATTTCTCACTATCCAGAATTATCGCTTGAGCTTGCGTCGAAAACTTATCTGACGGCATTTTGGCTCTTTTATCGACTAATTTATAAAGCTTCTTTGTTCTTTCTGCATCGATCTTTAATATGTTTTCAAAAATGTAATTAACAAAATGGCGGCTATTAATCAAAACTTCAAAATGGTGATTATTTGCACCGAAAGACTTCATAATTGCAATTGCGAGCTGGATGATTTCGATATCGCCTAATATTTCAGGTGCTCCAAAAATATCTGCATTATATTGCCAAAATTCTCTTAAGCGACCTTTCTGGGGTTTTTCATATCTCATCAAATTCGGAATAGCGTACCATCTAAGTGGTTTAGAAACTTCACGATGTATTTGTGCAACCATTCTTGCGACAGTAGGAGTCATTTCTGGCCGGATTGCCACTTCACGTTCCCCACGATCGATAAAATTATAAACTTGGTCATTAATTAACTCTTCACCGGATTTAGCTCGATATAAATCTAATTCTTCTAGCAATGGACCATCATAGGGTTCATAAGAAAAGATTTCAGAAACTTCTGCCATTTTGGAAAAGATGAAATTTCTCAGACGCATTTGTTCCGGAAAAAAATCACGTGTTCCTCGATAGGGAAGTTTTGAAAGGGCCATTGCTTATCCTTAAGGTTCTATTGTTTTCTTTTCAATTTCTTCAGCTAAATCATCACTTATTGTACTCATATCTAAAGGAGTAACCTTATCTATTTCTACACTCGCCTCAGCTTTTTCTTTTTCTGATTGTTCGGCCAAAGAAAGAGGCATGGTATCATTTTGCATCTTTTTAATGTCAGTTGGTTCAAGATTTAAGAGCTTCTGTGGGATGTTGATCACTACTGTTTGGGTGTTTCCTGCCGAAGTCGAAGCATAACGTTTAAACAGGATGGATCTGGCATTTATGCGTTCTACAATATCCCATGAAACATCTTTTGTGAATTTGTTAAATCCATCAGCACTCAAACTATCCATCTTATCGATCCAAGGGAAAAGATAATTCAAATATCTTTGAAATCTCAATGCCTCAGCTTTTTTTTGACCATCAAAATTTCCGGCATCGAAACTATTGGAACTAATTAAACCTATTTTAGCTCGATGATTAAGTTCAGCAAGAATTGACTGCCAGATCCATTTTGAAAATGGATTTAGATAAGTTTTTTTTTCTTTATAATCTTGCTCAAGCCTGGAGAGGAGATGAGTATTCATGTCGAATTGTCTGACTTTGTTAAACTTATATTCCAATGTGGCTTTGATTATTTCGGTCTTCATGAGCATGTAGATATGTTCTTTTTGTAAAAATCCTAAATTATCATTTAGATCTTTACACAGACCAATCATTCGAATTTTTTCTGAGGGGGTCTTAACTTCAAGCTTTAATGATTCAAAAAGTAGCGAAAACTCCAAAGGAACGCGATCATTAATAGCACTAAAGTCTTTATCAAAAGCGAATACGTTTAAGGTTATAAAGAATAGAAAAATTAAGCTATAACTCAAGAGGTAGCTCCTCTTTTGCTTCATTTGGGCCAGGAGTTTTTAATTTATCATCAGTTAAATTAGCAGATCCTTCAAGGACATAAAAATCACCTCTAAGTGGTATCAAAATTCTGCCGTCCATATTAATTAACTGGCTTACATGATTTAATTCTGTAAGAGTTTTTACCTGAGAATTTTTCAGATCTAATATTACTGCTTCTGTTTGTTTATAGTTTAACTGACGATTGTGAGTGAGCGTCTTTATGAAAAATATTGAATTTTCCTTACATACCATATTTCCGAGATCAGAATCAGAGGAATTATAAATAGTGGAATAACCTGATAGATTGGTGGTTCCTGATAACTTAATCTGAAGGATTCTACTGCTGCGAGCTACGTCGTCATAGGGGAATTCTCCAATGGCAAGATAGTCCTTCTCCTGACAAAGTTCAAGTCGAGTTCCATTCTGAGTACTTTTTAAGATGACATTGTTTTTCTGGGTAATCAAATTGTACTGAATAAGTGCAGAGTATCCTTTTTCGTTTATGTCCGTATAAACAATTGTATCGGAACTAATCATTTCAACTTCAGGAAAATAAAAGGGTGTTACTTTTGGAGACAGTTTAATTTGAAATTTTTTCTGAGTTACAACATTCTGTACATTAATGAGTCTTTCTATCGTATCATAGTAGGTAATCCATTCATCATCTAGATGCAGTTTCGCGTTTCTTCCGAACCCAATGTCAAAGGTTTGGGTCTTTCCCCAATCAATAATCAATATTTTATGATTTTTTATAACGTTAAAGTCATGATGCGAGTCCGGTATAGTTTCAACAACAAGTCTGCGCTTAAAGCGAGAATCTTTAACCGTAAAATCACTTCTTCCAGAGTCAGAGATAAAATCAACAGACCTAAAGCTGGTTACAATCCCTAGTACTCCTGGTTTTTTCTGAATATAGGCATATCTGCCGTCGTCAGTGATAAATCGGATAGTATCAGTCGCATGCTTTGTCAGGAACTTTGGAAGTTCTTTAGCACATATTCCCAATGATAGAAAAAAAAGACTAATCCAAACCATACATTGTCCAAAGTCTTAAAGGGTGAGTGCGCTGATAACTTTTCACTGCAGAATAAACCAAGCTCCAGCTAATTAGGCGTGGTGCCTGTAAAGAATCCACTGCTGTTCTTGTAACAAAAACAGTCTTATCATTTTCTCTAATTATTCCATCAATAATAAATGGCAGAGCAGTACATTGATTAAAGGCATGGCTTTTAAAAAATGACGGTAAAAGATTTTCTGCACAACCTATTCCATGAATTATCCCTTTCTTACTTTTCTTAAAGAAAGCGGTGATATTTGAAATATTGTTAAGTAATTTTCCGTTTTGTTTAAATTCATGGGTTAAAATATAATGTTGAGAAAATCTTTCATCATCCACTTTAGTCGCAAAATATTCCATGAAAATACGATTCTTAATTTTGATAAAATCTATCACCCGGTCATTATAAAGTATTTTATGTTTGCACTGAGAAGAAAAACATTTATTCCTGTCATAAATTATGTAACATCCAGATTTATATTGAAGAAGTAGCGGATTGTAGTCTTCATTATCAACCATTTCGCATTTTAATGACTTATCAGCTCCACGAGTATTGCGAAGGATTTCAGCAACGACATTTCCATAAGACTCAGGTAAGTTTCCATAATTTCCGAAAAAAGTTTTTGCACAAACTTCCCTGTTGTTCAAAGTGTCGTCATAGCAAGCTTCTAATTTCCAGTTAACGTCATTATCAAATTTTTTATTGAACTCCATGGTAACGCCAGACGATATAACGGAACAAGGGCCATTCGTAAATGCGATTTTTTCTTGAGTAACATTTAAAAGAATTCTTCCCAAATTAGTGATGGCCTGTTGATCGCTTGAATTAGGGCAATCCCTATAGTCAGACCTTAGTGAGGAATAATTCAATGCTGTGGCAAGAGTATCACATTGAGGTCCCGGCAAAATCCCTTGGCTCCTGCCGCTTGGATAAAGACATAAATCATTTTGTTTTTTTAATTTAATAATGCATTGTTTCAGCTGGGCTTCAGACAAGTTCTTTTTGCCTTGAACTTGATCGCAAATATTTTCTACGAATATTTTATTTTCGAAACCGCTGGCAATTTTTGACCAAAAAGAAACATTCATAAATTCATCACAGAATTGTTCTTCCTGGTCTAAGTTCTCGCATAGGTTATCTAAATAACCCATATTAGGAGGAGTTAATTTCTTTTCGATAATTTTAGCAATGGCTTGACGTTGAACTAAGTCTTTAGCATCACCATAGTTTAGTTTCGCTTCCTTAACAAATTCATGAAGCTTGCAATAGTACGGAGTTTTATTGTCATTCAACCAATCAAGATAAAGATTATGACACTGATCCTTGCCTGAGGGATGTGTAAAGTTCGTCGAACTTACCGTCTTATCTAGATTTTTAATTTGAAATTGATTAATTAAAACAGAGCTTTCAGGACACTCAAGAATTACTACTTTGTTTAGGAAATCTTTTTTTGTAATGAGTGCCGATTCTCGTTCTTTATTTTTGTTGATGTAAGTGATGAAAATGGTCTTTATTGTTCCATCAGAATTTTTAAGGAGATCATTTATGAGTGAATCATAA
Source organism: Bacteriovorax stolpii (assembly GCA_945860895.1). Lineage (GTDB taxonomy): Bacteria > Bdellovibrionota > Bacteriovoracia > Bacteriovoracales > Bacteriovoracaceae > Peredibacter. The sequence goes on along the minus strand of CAMASK010000005.1, from coordinate 49,925 downwards.
AGGCGACATTTGTTAATCGAAGCGAGTTTCACATAACCAGGACTTGAATGCAAAATAAGTGAATTCAAATAATCTGGATCAATATCTAAAGCAGATACATTTTTAAATTCACTTGAATTGTTGCCCGTTTTAAGTAAAAGATTTTGTTTCTTACTAAACTTTATATTATCAATTTGAATTAATTTTTCAAGACTCTGTAAAATTCCCGGATATTCGACAGTAGCCGGTGTTGGAATTGGCGTTGTCTGAGCAAATGAAGAAAATGAAAAGCACAGCCCCAAAAGAGCTGTGCTCAGATAATTATAATGCTGATTTGGCCAAAATCGAGGCGACATCTTCAACTTGAAGTTCCTCAGTTTGTTTAACTGTTCCCTTAGAGGAGTTGAAGTTAATCATACAATATGAGCACGAAGTGGCAAGTTTCTCGACTTTAGTTTCGCCAATTTGTTCCAGACGGTTGTGGGCAAGGTGGTGACCTTCCGGTAGCTCGTACCACATGTTTCCTCCACCCATCCCGCAACAAAGTGCCTTATCCTTGTTTGCTTTCATTTCCTTGAGCTTTACTCCGGGAATTGAAGTCAAAATGTCTCGAGGGGCATTGTATTCACCGTGATGGCGGCCCAAATAGCAAGGATCGTGAAAAGTAAGCTCACCCGCGACTTCTTTAAGCGCCTTCAGTTTGCCGCTTCTTAACAATTCTGAGAGCAATTCAGTATGGTGAACAGTCTCAAATACTCCATCATCAAATTTTGCATACTCTTTACCAATAGTATGTAAACAGTGAGGACAATGAGTAACGACTTTGTCAAAAGTGTACTGTCTCATATTGGCGATATTTTCAATGGCAATTTCGTAGAAGGAATATTCATCTCCAAAACGTCTGATCGGATCACCATTACATTTTTCTGTTTTGCCCATAACAGCAAAACTTACACCAGCTTTAGTCAAAAGGGAGATGGTGTCCCTAACTACTTTCTGATTAGAACCATCATAAGATCCAGCACAACCCACATAGTAGAGATAATCAACTTTTTTACCAGCTTCAATGACTGGAACATCCATTCCCTCGGCCCATTTAAAGCGGTCATCTTGAGAAATCCCCCAAGGGTTTCCGTTATTCTTTATCTTATTTGTAGCGTCTGCAGCGGCGGGAGGTAAATCTCCCAAAGTAAGGGCTTTGTAGCGTTTCAAATCCATGATCATTTGAACGTGTTCGATATTGGCCGGACACTCTTCCATACAAGCACCGCAAGTTGTACATGAATCAAGTTCATTACTCAAATAGGTGCTTGCTGCCCAAAGATCTATGTCTTCACCCTTAATTTTTGCTTCTATAGGCTGATTGGCAATTACATCGCGCATTTTTGTCACAATCAATTTTGGATCCAGGGGCTTATCCGCTAAATTGGCAGGACAAACTTGAGTACAGCGTCCACACTCTACACAAGCAAGAGTGTCCAATCTTTCTTTCATTGTTAATTCAGAAACTTTACCCAGGCCAAATGTCTCGGCATTCTCGTTATTAAAATCCATAGGATTTAAAACTGCGCCCCGACGGGCAGGAGTTAGTAATGCATTGATAGGAAGGGCCAGAATATGGAAAAATTTTGAGTAGGCTAAACTTGCTACAAAAACCATAGTGTTCAGCATGTGGAACATCCAAAGAGTTTTATATAAATTTGCCCAAACACTTTCCTCCATAGCTAGGGAACCCACTATGCCGGCAAGAAAATAACCAATAGGTGACCAGCTACTTTCACCTTGAGGCATTCCGGTCGCCCAAATACGAATGGCTTCAAGTAAGTACCCAACTAAAACCAAAGAGAGGATCATGCCATACATGAATCTTTCTTGCTGAGGACGAGTTGCCGAAAGATAGTCAGGCTTTTTTATATATCGGCGATAATAGGCCATCATCACACCGGCCATAACAAAAACACCACCTATGTCAGCAAGGAAAGACACAATAATATAAGTGGTGCCCTTAAAGATTTTGAATGGGGTATCGGCATGAATCCCGACAAGTTCAGTGGCAATAAAGAGAACCACGAAGCCATAAAATAACATTGAATGATAAATACCAACATAAGGATCGCGGGTGACTTTACCCTGGAAAAAAATAGTTTTGAAAAAATTTTGAAAATTAAGTTTCTTGGGAAGAATGGATTTCCAATTTTTACCTTGAGTCACATACTTATATTTTTCATATAGGCCTTTGAATAAAACGACATTTGCCACTAATAGGCTAAGGTACATGGCGATTTTCATCCAAAGAGGAATTCTCCACATAATTTCTCTAGTGGCTTCAATTGCAATCCCGTCCATCCAGCCTCCTATCACGCTGTGTATCAATATAAACCAAAATGTCTCTAAGACATTTATCTAAAAATGTTTATAATCAGACTATTATTTTATCTGGCGGATGGCACGATGGATAGTTCTTTCCTTATTGGTCTTCATATCAGTTTAAGCCTTTTTGCTTGCGTATTATTTATTAAAATGATGATTCAGTTTGGTCTACCAAACCATCCAGCTCGTCTGGTTTCCTATCTAGTAGGCTTCTGTGTCACGGTTTATTTTTTAGGTTTAGCGGCTACTGACCTTGGTTTTATTTCTCCATGGCATTGGATGAAATGGCGAGCTTTGCCATTGATTGCTGGAAGTTTGTTCTTACTTCTTGAGACGATAATTTTGATTGGCAGCTTTAACTTAATTCAGCAAAAAGTCATTTCAAGACTTCCTTTAATGGCTGCCTTATTGGCCTTTGCCTTTTTTTCTCAATATGCTGATGTTTTCGCTGTCTCATTTCTTTTTTTAGGAGGCGGATTCCTTATCATTTCAGTAAGGAAAGCTCGTTATCAGAAAAGACTTTATTTAAAAATGCTTTTTATGTTTTTAATATATCTTGGGCTAATCTCCCTGAATTATTACCCAATCTATGTCCTTTCCCAAATAGTTTTATTCGTAATTATTTTTTACTTATTTCTGTTCCAACACAGCTTTGGCATAACAGCTCTGATGGATGATCTTGAACAATCTCTGGAAGGAGAATCGAAATGAAGTTTTTAATGACCTTATTTTTAATTGCTGGATGCGCACAAGTTACCAGTTTAAATATGAAAAAGCATGAGTTTGGAATTTTACCAACGAAGATTATTTGGTTTCAAATAGCTGGATTAGAAGAAGAACAATTGGCGATGTTGCGCTTTCAGTACTCAAGTGAGCGTAGAACGGCATTTGAAGAAAATACATGCATGGGAAAAGCATGGAATTATAATTTTTATAATTTACGAAATTCTAGTCAAGCGAGCTTTTTATCTCAACTCACGGGTAAAAAAAATATCAAAATGAATTGTGAAGATACTCAATTAAGACCAATCTGGAATTATCTAAGTACCAACGGATACAACACTGGAATTTTAGAAGTAGGGGCCAATAAAGAGCAATCTCTTGTCTCATTTAATGAATGTGGTGAATCTGGTTTGATTTTTTTAAGTTCACTGTACTTTTGGTTAAGAAAAGAAGCTGTTTCTGGTGCTGAAACTTTCCATTATCGTGAAATTATTCCTTTAAAGCCTAATCAAATCTTGTACGACCGAACTTGTGAAAATCAAGGTTGTTTCTCTACGATTACTGATGATTTCAAAAGCATTTATCAATCATTTAAAAAATCTTTCAACAAACATTTACTTCTTGTCAGGGATTTTAGCTACCTTGCGGCTCTTGAAAAAAAGGATATTTCTAAGGCACGCTCCATTCTGAGTGATTTAGAAAGATCGCTGGCAGATGCTTTAAACAGTGCTAAAGATTCCAATGATTATTTAGTTTTGGTCACGTCTGGAGACTCAAGATTCATTGATATGCCTGATCAGGGCAAACCATGGCAAGAATTTGAAAAGAGTGGGCGAGGCACTCAGATAAAGAAAGCCAAATTAACAAATTTGGTAATTGCCAATGGGGCAAGATCTGAGAACTTTTGTGGAATGTATGATGAATCGCAGGTATTTGAGCGAATTTTAAGTGGTCCAAAACAACTCGGACTTGAATTAAAATTTATCAATCCTTTTAAATAATTAGCTACCAAGTACTTCACTCTTAGTTATTTTATACTCTTTGCGGCAATAGTCGCATTTGATGTCTACTGTATCTTGTTGGCTGAATAATTCATTCACATCACCTGCATAAAGCCCTCTAAGATTAAGGATCATTCTATCCTTTGAACATGGACAGAAGAAATTGATCTGTCGTGAGCCTAAATAACCCATGCCATGTGCTTCAAATGTTTGGACAATTGTTTCTATATCATTGGAGGCCATCTCAAAAACATCATGGAAAAATTGAGAATTCTTTTTAATGTATTCTTTTCGGGAAACGGCTTCGTCTTGAATTACCGCATTGGCATTCATTGAAGGGAGTTTGTTTACCATGATGGATTGATCACTTAGATTACCAACAATAACCTCAGAATTCGTCTGATAAGATTCAGTCAGAATACTATTGATTATGTCATGAGTATCAACTTTATTCAGTTCAATCATTGATGTGTAGGGTGCATTACCGGTTGAGAAAATTTTTGTAATTCGTACCTTTCCGGTAATTGTCATAGGAAATTGATTAAATTCTTCAGGCAATAAGAGAGTTCTGGTATGCCCAGCGCTATTGGTTTCAATTTTTAAACGGAAATAAGGATCTTCTGAATCGATGTAAATACCCAGGCTTTCCCCTGGTTTAAGGAAGAAAATAATGGGAAGAATGCCCAAAAAAGTGTCTCTGAAATACGCAAATCCAGAGCCTTTCATTGGGTGAAGTAGAACGAGATCGTGAATTAGTTTTTGACCCTCTAGAAAGTGGATATTAAAACCATTCTTATGGTCTAAAAAACTATATAGTCGGCTTAATGCCAGCATAAATGACTCCTGTGGTTCATATTTTATATTACACCTCGCCTTTTTTGTTAATCTTTCTCTTAGGCAGGAGTAGAATCTCTGATCATGATGCAGATTGTTTATTTTTCCAGAAAAGCTCAGTTTCTGACTGAAATGCAAAATATTGCTGGGGAAAAAGTTTATATTACTCCCAGTCCAGCTAAGGCCGATGGATTACGGACACTTCTCATTGAAAATGCTTCATCTGATGTGGTTACTATTGCAAAGTTTACTTCTGAATTAATAATGCAGCTCTGGCCAGTTGGAGCAGCGCCTGAAGTTAAAAGAAAAGCTGATCTTCTTTTGATATTTGGAATTTTAAAAAATAAATATTTTCCAGACTTGGGCTATGAGCAATTTTCCCAGGCCTATAATTTATTTTCAGATTTAAGAAGCTTTACCCTTAATGAAGACGCTCTAATGTCTGTTCTGGATGAACAGTCAGAAGAAGTTCGCACGGCAGTACAATTATTCTGGCAGCTATTATCCGCTACGGGGTATCTGGATGAGCATGGAGCCTATCAGGCCATAGCAGAGTCCTTACGCTCAGCTGAAGAAATCATAGAATTAAAAAAAACCTACATTTTCTGGGGCTTCCAGCACCTCAATGGTCAACAGATTGATTTGCTAAAGGCATTAAGCATCCGTTATCAAGTTGTGATTCCTTTTCCTTTAGCTTTAAAAGATAAGTTAAAAAAGTCAGATTGGACTAGCTGGTTACGAGACTCTAAAGTGATAGAAACCGATCTTCCATTATTACCTCAATCTCCTAAAGCTTCGTGGATTAAGATCAATTCCAGAGAAATCTCTCTCAACTTACAAAATCTCATCAAGCCTCATGATCAAATAGTCCTGGGTGTTTCAAAGCTTTCTCCACTTCATCTGGACATTGTGCCTTCAAGGAACGTTTTTTATAAAATTCCTCATCAGTTGATTGAGGCTGAACTCAATGAATTAAGCTATGAATTAAAAGAAGAACTTAAAAGTAAAAAGACTTTTTCAGATCTTGAATTATTTCTTTCAAATAAAAAAAATGAAAAGTTAAAAGAAATCAACAAAACCCATGCCTTCAAATACTTTAAAGCGCTTGAACTTTATCAGGATGCTATTCTTTTGGTAAAAGAATTAACCGATGAAGAAATTAAAGTTGATCGTTTTTTTCTGAAGTTACTTCAGGAAGTGGTGGCCCTGAATCAGCCAAGAACTTCCTATGTTCCATTTGCTTCTCATGAATTGAATATAGACCTCAAGGACATGTCATCACTGGAGGATGTGAAAAGAGAAAGGAGAGTTGTACTCTGCATAGATGAACGCTTCGATGAAATTCAAGGCCTGGGACAAAACTATACAGATACCATTCAAAAAGCCCTTTCGGCATTAGGCCCATTGAAACGAAGTGAACTTGAATTACTGTTTAAAAAATGGGAATTGAATGATTTATTTACTCAGGGGGAAGTCGTCGTCCTCATGTCCGAGACAACGCTTAAACATAGCCTTATCTGGAAGAGATTATTCATTGATGTGGAAATGGTAAGCATGCCCAATCAGGCTCAGGTTAATAATCGTAAAATTAGTGATTATTTCAAAAATACCACGATTAAATCATTTTCTGGCACTTATTCGGCCAGTAAGTTTCAAACATTTTTAGATTGTCCCAGAAAGTTTTATTTCAATTACGTGGATAAAGTTTTTCCAAGCATTTCTCTGAAAAATGATTTTGATTCCTTGATGAGTGGAACCATTTCTCACAAGATTATTGAAATATTTCATAAAAATAAATCAACCATTGAAGATTTACCATTGCTTGTGAAAACGATCATGAATGAATATATCACCAAAGAAAAAATTTTTCTGCCTCGGGACAAATTTTTAAAACATGAGATTGTCTTTTATCAGAGATCTTACAACGGTATTCAATTCCTTAAGAAAATCGAAAACATTCTCGGATATCCTGTCGTATGGTCAATGGAAGAGGAATTTTCATTTAATGAAGGCTATGATTTAAAAGGGAAAATTGATTGTATTGGCATAATCCAGAACATGGTTTTTTTGTTGGATTTCAAATCAACCAAATATGGTGCCTCTACAAACGTAGAAGTAGAGCAGCTCGAAAGCCTACAGTTGTGGACATATGCAAAGGCTGCCTCTAAAACAATTAAGGATTTTGATTCGAAATCAGTCATCCTTGGTTATATTTCACTTGATAGCCCAGGCGATTCGAACTTGCTGTTTACTGATTCGGAGCTTACTGAGAAATTTCGAGCTGCAAAAATCTGCAAGCAGCAAACGTTTAAAATACCTTTTCCCGAACTTTTTAAATCTGCTCAGGGAAAAATGTTGGAAGTTTCCCTTGCGATTAGTTCAGAGAAATTATTTCCAGCTCAACCTAGAAAAACTGACGTATGTACTTTTTGCGAATTAACTAAAGTATGTATAAAAACTGGAACGCCTAATGAGTAGATCGCCCAATCAGGAACAATTACTAGCGATTGAGCATCAAGGTGGAGTCCTCCTCAGAGCAGGGGCCGGTTCTGGTAAAACCTTTGTGCTGGTTGAACATATTATCCATTTGACGCGGTTATGGATTTTTGAGTTTAAAAACGAAAAAAATATAAATTTTGAAGAATATATTCGTCAGAAATTTTCTGAAGTTGTCATGATGACTTTCACTAAAAAAGCTGCAGGAGAAATGAGCATCCGTCTTACAGAGCGATTTGTTGAAATGAATGAGACGCAAGACTTCGATAAAGAATATTGGCGTCTTGCGAATGAATCTTTGCCTATGTTAATGGTCACAACAATAGATGGTTTTTGTCGTAAGCTCATTACCGCAGGATATTTTCCACATTTATCAACTGAAGCAAATGTTATTTTTACGCCTGAAAGAAAAAATCAGATCAGCGAGATCTTTGATAGCTGGTTTGAACATCGAGCAGCTGATTTGCCACAAGAAATTTTAGAGATCGTGATTAGGGAAAAAGAAATTCTTCTCAATGCATTTTGTAACGTCTTCAATGATCCTGGACTGAGAATTGCCTGGAAGAAATTTTCCATTAATGATTCCCATCCTACTAAGTTGGGTCGTATTATTTCAGATTCGTTTAAATTAAATGATCTTGGATCTGCCCTATTGCGAATTCATCAAATTGACTTACCCCCTGAATCTGAACGCAGTGGCTTTGAAAAGGATATTGCTAACTTGCAGGCAACCGGTTTGCCTGAGGTTGATAGTGTTGAGAAATTAGACCTCTATTTTAAGTATTTAAGTACTAAGAGTTTTCAGCCTGAAAGGACTGCCAATAAAAAATGTGCAGCCTATGATGAGGCTCACATTGCAAGAAAGACCTTAAAAGACTGGGTATCAAAATGGCTCCCTGAAATTGAGCTTTATACCCAAAACTATGAAAATAAAATTTTACCATGGATGAAGGTCTGTCAGGATCTTTACCTTTGGATCGATAAGTCCCTTGACCCGAATCAAGGTTTAACTTTTGGTGACATTGAATATTTTATTGCCTTGGGACTTGAGAATAAAAATGATCTTGCCCGTATCCAGAAAACTTATAATTATTTTATTGTAGATGAGTTCCAGGATACTTCCGCTCTTCAGTTTAGAATCATCCAGCTTTTAATTGGAAACGATTATAAAAAATTGTTCTGCGTAGGTGATGCCAAGCAGGCCATCTATGGCTTCAGAGGAGGAGAGCTTTCTGTTTTTAAGGATTGTGCTGCACTTGTTCCACAAACCAGATCTTTGGAAAATAATTACCGCTCGCTGCCAGAGATTATTCGTTTTAATAATTCATTATTCAGAACCGTTTTGCCACTCGGTACTGGTTTTAAAGGACAAGATGCTTTTTCCGTTGAGGCCGAGGATCAAAATGTTCCTGATGAGACGAATTACTCCAGTATCTCTGGGTCGATTGAAATACTTTCATCCATACTTGAGCGCGATCTGAGCATTGAAGAAAAATTCAAAAATGAGCATATTAATCGCATTGAAGCCCAGTTACTTTCCGAATCAATTCTGAGAGAAACACAGGCTAATCCGCTTAATGTCTGTACCATCTTATACAGCAAATTAAAGCCTAGTATGGATTTAATTAAAGCCTTGATGGAAAAGCAGATTGGCTTTACTGCTCAATTCAAGATTGATCTTCTGGATGACCCAGTCATTGGCATATTTCTTTGCTTATTAAAGAGACAATTTGATTCAAATGCTTCAACTAAGGATCGTTATCCAATTTTTCTTATACAGAGCTATGTGTCGATTTTGAATTTGAATTATAAAGTTAATGAGGCTTCTCTGAATGCATTTGATCAAAATGTCAGGTATTGGGGATTAGTCGAAGGCTTTAGAAAGTTTCTTCATACTGTAGGTATGACTAATGAGAATTCTGATATTAATATGAATGTTATTGAAACTATCACCGGCCTATACCATCAAAACCCGGAAGCGGTTATGGTTCAGGTGCAAAAAGGTGATAATGATCGAATTAGTTTAGAGCTTAGATCCGGTATAAATTCGCAAATGGTTCAGATAATGTCAGCGCATGCTTCCAAGGGATTGGAATTTGATATTGTTTATTTAGGCGGAATTTACACCAATGGCAAAGAGACCAATGATGGAGCTTTATTCGGAGATTTACCAGGTAGCTTCAAATGGTTTCTTGATTTATCACAAAGAGATAAAAGATCTTCTCCATTTTATCTCTTTGAAAATGAATTATCTGCCTATAAAAGTTTTTCAGAATCTAAACGATTATTTTACGTTGCCTGTACTCGCGCAAAGAAAAAATTAGTATGGGTTAGTTTAGATCTTCCTGAAAAAAGTTTCAGTATTCCAGCTAACAGCTGGATAGATGGCCTTAACTTCTGGGTTAATCAGGGGCTAAGTCCGGATTGCATAAGCTCAGTAAAAGTCATTAATTTTCCCGAATTTGATCCACGAAAGCATCTACATGTTGAATCGAAACCTCAACTTCCGCTCTTCTTTCATGATTCTGTAGGGATTTTCTCCAAAGGAAATGGAGAGAGTGAATTAGGATTAGCTGCAGAATTAAGTGTAACGAGATTAAATTCCCTGGTTGATTGTCCAAGAAAATTTTATTTAGAAAATATTCTTAAACTGACTGGAAACGAGAAAAAATTATTCAAAGAAAGTATCCCTGAAGAATCTGAAGAGCTTGCGGTTGTATTTAAATCATCATCAGGTAGAGGAACACACATTCATGCTCAAATCGCCAAAGGGATTGAGCATAACTATGTTGTTCCATTAGAAAGTTTTAATAGTGATCAAAAAGCTCCAATTGAATGGGCACTTTCTCAATTGAAGCAATTATCAAATGAATTTGAAATGATTCCAGAGAAGCCGATAAAATTCAAATTTTTCAATTTCATGATTTCCGGTATCCCTGATCTTATTTTATTGCCAAAACTTAATCAAAAAGCTCAGATTTGGGATTTTAAAACTGGCAAGATCAGCATTGAAAATCTCAATCATTATTGGCTGCAATTAAAAGTCTACGCTTATGCTCTTTATGAGTTAGGTCGAATTCAAGATAGCTCAGAAATAGAACTAAAATTAGTTTTTGTTGATCAAAAACAAATCTTAACTGAAACCGTCACTAGAATTCTTTGTCAGACACAGCTCTATCCAATTTGGGAAATTCAAAATCAGCCTTGGAAAATAAACCTTGATCATTGTAGTCAATGTTCTTATGGTGATATTTGCCCTCGATAATACGATAACTTGCAGGGTTTTTTAAGCGTGTTAAACTTTAAAAGCAATAAAGTCTAACAACTGAAGTGGGAATCATGAAAAAGTTAATGTTATTAATTTGTGCTTTTTTAATCAGCATAACTGTTTGGGCAAACGAAAAATCTCTTTATGAATTTGGATGGCTTGATAACGATAAAGAAATTTATGTTTTGCAAAATCGTCGATACCGCAAAGTTGGAAAAACTTACATTGGTGCTCTTGGAGTAAAAACGACTAGCGGAGCATTTATTGATGCTTATGGAGCCACTGTACGAGCTGGCTACTTTTTTAGAGAAGATTGGGGTATTGAAGGCGTTTTCGGTAAAAGTTCAGGCAGTAAGAATGATGCTGCAAAAGGCGTTGAAGACGTACAATCTCAAGCCTTTTATCGTAAAGTAGACACTTATATGGGTGCCATGGCCATGTGGTCTCCATTCTATTCAAAAATAAATACATTTAATAAAGTTTTTTACTATGACTGGATGTTTGGACTTGGTCTTGCCAGTGTGAAATTAATGGATAATCGTAATCAGTTCAACTCCACCAGCAATAGTCTAACAAGTTCGAATGCATTAGGTATGATGTGGAACACTGGTTTGAGAGTTTATATAAACGATAATTGGTCACTTAGAATTGATTTTACTGGCATCCATGCAAAACCAAAAAATGAAAAGATTGAAGATAGCGGAAATACGGTTACGACGAGCAGTATCTTTAGTAATTACGACCTTGGAGTTGGTTTAAACTATACTTTTTAAGTTAATAAAAAAGGAGAACAAGGATGTTCTCAAAAATATTGTTATCTCTTTTAATATCCTCTTCTGTTTTTGCTTCATATGAAGCAGCAGAGAAGACTTATGGCAAAGGGTCAATTTCACTTAGTGGGTATCGAAGAACAATCATTCTAATGGTAAATGACGGCTACTATTTTTCAGTCATTCCATGGATGAAAGACTTCCTGGTAAAAAATGACAAGCCATTAGATGCTAATCTTGAAAAAGCTTTTGATAGGATGATTTATTATACAGGAGTGAAGCCATTTGAAACTTTACCAATTGAAATTCTTTCCCGGTCTAGATCAGGTAACATTCGATACATTGTTGCTAAAAGATTATTAAAAAAAGGCTTTTTACAGGAAGCACTTGCCGAACTTAACAAAGTCTCTGGCGATCATCCAGCTTACCCTTTTGTGACAAACATGAAAGGGACTATCTATTCCAATATCGGAAATTACAAAGAAGCCTCAACCCAGTTTAAAGATTGTATTAGCTCATCAGAAAGACAGAGCGAAAAAAGTGATTCTAAATTACAACAAAATCAATTATTGCTTAACCGCGATTATTGTCTGGCCGGCGTAGCAAGAGTTCAATTCGGCGCTAAAAATTATAATCAAGCAGATTTAAATTATCTGGATATTAAAAAATCATCTTTTGTCTGGCCAGAGATACTGTTTGAAGAGGCTTGGACTAGTTATTATGAAAAAAATTACAATCGAACTTTAGGTAAGTTGGTTTCTTACAAAGCACCAGTATTTGATTTTATCTTTAAGCCAGAAGTGGAAGTTCTAAAAGCATTGACCTACATGAAAATGTGTCTTTATGATGATGCCAGAAAAACGGCCGATGGTTTTTATTCTGAACTAATGGAACCTTCAAGGGAGTTAAGACTTTTTTTAAATTCCCGGGGCAAGGATTATAAATATTTCTATAATCTAATGTCAGATCATGAAAAGGGTAAGACGCCTCCCATTGCATTGGCAAGTCCTCTCATGAAATCAATTCAAAAAGATGGTGCCTATCTAGAAATGAAAGGTGCCCTGACGTCAGCGATTGTTGAATACAATCATCTTACAAAGAAATCCGGGTCTGGGTTTAGAGCTAATCTGATAAAAAATATAAAAGTGGTATTAGATGAATATCGCACCATGCTTGGAGCTTATGTGCGATCAGGCATGGTTACAAAATATGCCGAACTCTACACTTCATTCCAGGGTATGAGTTATATTAAACTCGAAATCCTTGCATTGAAAAAAGAGCGCCTTTATCAAACAGATATTCCTCTAAAGGGAAAAAAACGTGGCGATATTAAATATATAGAAAGAAATGATAAACAGTATTTCTGGACATTTAATGGTGAATTCTGGGCGGATGAGTTGGGTGACTATGTTTTCGCATTGAGGTCTGAATGTTAAAGATCTTTTTCCTTTTTCTTTTTTTGTCTCAAGCCGTTACAGCAAAAAAACTTTCTTTGGATGATAGAAGAAAAGAAATTCTTGCTATTGTTGATCAGGAACTATCAGAAGTAACACGTCTTGCAAAACAAGAAAATTTTGGATCTCCTGATTCTTTGTTACGTATTTCGGAATTAAATCTTGAGAAAGCCCGAATTTGGAGAGAAGTTGAAAATGAAAAATTTCTTTCAATTCCACCAGAAGAAAGACGAGGTCTCAAAAAAAACGATTACTTTAAGACATCTAGAAAATATTTTAATTCAGCTAACGACTCTGCTGAAATCGTCGTCAAACGCTTTCCGAGATACAAAGGCATCGGAGAAGTCTATTACATACTAGCATACAATTATAAGGAACTTGGTCAAAATGATCTGGCACTGAAATACTTCAAATTATCGAATGGAAAAACGTCTCCATCTTCTAGTATCAATTTAAAATCAAAGATGGCCCTTGCCGACTATGAATACAATGCTCACAAATACAAAGAAGCCGTCCCATTATATGAAGCTGCCTTGAGTAAAGTGGATGAAAAGTGGTGGACTAAAGATGCATTCAATCTGGCATGGTGTTATTACCGTATTAAGAAATTTGATAAAGCTATCAGTTTAATGCGAGAGATTCATAAAAAAAGTGCAAACACTAAATATATCAACATGAGTTCAGCTGTTGAGCGAGATATAGGTGTCTTTTATATTGATTCTGGACGTATTGATGATGCTGTTAAATTTTATCAATCTATAGGCATCAATTATACTGAACAGTTTGTGAAGATTGCTATGGCCATTATGACTCAAGGACGTTTTTCACAAGCCGAGTCTTTACTTGAGCAAGCAGCGAAGTTTGAAAAAGACGTAGATCGTAAAATTACGATTTATCTTGCGCAGTTAGATCTCTTCGATAAGTACAATAAGATTGAGCAACATTTACAAACGTCCAAAGAATTAATTAAGCTTCATCAGGCTAAATCGTTTAATGAAGATCAGTTTAAAAAACTATCATTTCATGTGAACAAGAAAGCAGCTCAACTTCAAAAGGTTATTACTTCTGACATCTATAAGACTGTACCTAAAGTTCAGGCGCAAAAATCTAGTCAGGCGATAACTTATTTCGAACTCGCCGCCCAATTAAACCCAAAGAAAAAAGCAGAAAATACATTCTTTCAAGGTGAGACCGCTTATGCGGCCGGGGACTTTAAAAAAGCTATTGGGCTTTACTTAAAGTCTTTTGATGATGCAAAAGTAACTAATGAAACTAAAATAATCACGCAAAGTCTTGAAGGTATGCTTGCCTCCCTTGGACAGCCGACTCTTAATAAAAACGATGCTGATAAATATTATGTTCCTGTTTATTCTCGATATCTAACTCAAGATAAAAAGTCCGAGAGAGCGAATTCAATTTATTTAAAACTATTTAATTCCCAATTTGACAATGGTGATATGGCGGCTGCTGAGCAGACTATCGTTTCTTTTGCAGATAGTTTCCCGTCTGATTTTAAAACACAAGAAGGGATGCTCGCCAAAGTCATGGAATATTATCGAAAGAGAAAAGATTACAAAAAAATTAAAGCTTATATTGTAGACATAAATGAAGGAAAATTTAAAGTTTCAAAAAAATATGCTGATGCTTTAAGGAATCTCATGACAAAGATTCAAATTGAAGGTGTGCAGCAATCTCTTGAGAGAGGGGACAAGGATGTTGCCTTGAAGGGATATCATAAAATTTATGACAATCCAGATAGTACACCGAAAGCTAGAATTAATTCTGCCTATAATTTATCAGCACTTTATTACGACATGGGTAATGCAAATCAAAGTTACAACTGGGGTGTCATTGCGATAAAAGAAATGAATTCCGAAGATGCGGTTAAATTTTCAGATTCATATCTTTCCATCTCTGCAGGTTTGTTTTTAAAACAAAATTTTGAGCAGTCTTCTGATTTATCCTACAGAGTTTTGGCGAAGTTATGTAAAGAAAACTCTTCCAATAAATCAGTTGCGTATAAAAATGCAGTATTCATTGCCCTGGCCAATGCCGATATCGACAAAGCAGTTGAAATCAAAAACTTTGGCACTTCTTGTTTAATACCTGATGTGGTCATCACTGAAGTAACACAGGAGTTGATAAAAGACCTTGTGAAAGCAAAACGCTGGGAACAAGTTGAATCCCAAATCACTCAATTGGAAAACAACTCTAAAAACTTCCCAGCGCTAATTAAGCCATATGATGACTTACGTAAAGTTTATGTCAATCTTGGAGATATTAATAAAGCTAAGGAAATTGAAGATAAACAACAAAAATATTTCCAGCTGGCAAGATCTCAGAAGCTAGATATCCCTGTAGAAGCTCTGGACATTATGGCATTTAAGCTGATGGGATATTTAATTGAAAGAAAGCAGAAGCTGGATCAAATATTACTTCAATTTCCAGAGACGGAATTCAATGCAGCAGTTAAAGGGAAATTGCAAATTTTAGATCAAATGACTACTCAGGTGAATGCCATTCAGAAACTAGGTTCCGGCAAAGGAATTGTAGATGCGTATAAATATGTAATTACTTCCTATGAGGAGTTTGGTGAATCTTTAAAAGCATTTAGCCCCGAGGGAAAATCTCCTGAATACATTGCAAGTTTTCAAAAAGCGATGGCGGAAGTTTATAATCCCATCCTTTCGAATGCTCAAAGACAACGTGGCGAAATAAAGAAGCTTATAGTTGAAAATAAAATTTTATCCCGTTCAAATTTTTCTGTCCTATTTAATCGACCTGAAAATTTTAAACGTTATCTGACTTCAAAACAGGCAATTTTAATGGATCGCGGAGGTAAAAGATGAGAATCTTGTCATTCTTTTTACTAGGCCTGGTTTTTTCTTGTTCATCTGGAAAAGTAAAAGATTCTACATCAACTCAGGTCCAAGGAGTAAATAAAGAGTCATTCAAAAAAGAGAAGACTCTAAATTCGGGAGAATTTAAAGATTTTTTTCATAAAAAAGAAAAATCCCTTAATCCAGCATTGCAAGATGAGACTTTAGATAGATATACAGCTGAAGAACTTGCAAAGATGAGTGATTCAGCAGATCCCTTAATTGAAATTGCTCTTAGATGCTCTAAAAAAGATTTTAATAACGCCTTCGCCGCTGCCAATAAGGTATTTAATCGATATCAGAAAATTCCTGCCTATTGGAATTTAATCGCTAATTGTCATCTAAATCAAGGCTCTGGTCGAAAGGCTTTGTTATTTTACAATAAAGCGATTGAGGTTAGCCCTGGTTATGTTCCTGCTCTCAATAATATTGGAGTTTATTATTCACGGATTGGGGAAGATCAGAAGGCTTTACTAGCTTTTGAAAAGGCGAATCGCCAATCACCTTTTTCAAAAACACCTAGGTATAATCTTGCCCGTCTTTATTTAATCTACGATCTTGTAGAATCAGCTCTACCGTTATTTAAGGGTCTACTTAATGAATCTTTAAATGACTTAGATTTGATTAATGCGGTAGGCAGTTGTTATTTTTTAATGTCAGATTATCAGTCAGCTTTTTATCATTTTAATCGTATTCCAGCGACATTCCTATCGAATGCGGAATTTGGATTAAATTTCGCACTAACATTGAAGAAGCTAGGTAAAGTTCCAGAAGCGCAGAAGCTATATTCTAATATTGATGAGCCAAAAAATCGGGACTTAAAAGAATATTACACTTCAATTGGAAACCAGTTAGGAGTTAATAAATGAAATTAATATTTTTAATGATTATTCTTTGCCAGACAGCCTTCGCACAGAACGGTGAAAAGAAAAATGTGCGATATGAATATAAAAAATTTGAGAAATTTGATTTTGAAGAAATTGGGGTTGAAGGTGAGGCGGGATCTCCTGGTGATATCTCCATTTCTCCCAGGCTTCGAGCTGAGTTCAAGAATAAGCTCCCGGAAAGAACAAATTTTAATAAAGAAATGAAGAAAGCCATTGATGGCATTCGTTAGGGGATAGTTATGGAAGTTCAAGAAAATATCCAGAAAAAGATGTATGAGCTTAAACCCATAGACCAGGCAAAGGTGAAAGGTGGAGTCTTCTCCAAAGGCCGAATCTTAATTGGTAGAACTGAAAGCTGTGATCTCATTATCAATAATGATGCAATCTCAGCAGTTCATGCAGTGCTTGAAATTTTTGATAACCGCGCAGTCATTTATGACATGAATTCTACAAATGGAACTTATGTCAATGATGACAAGATTGTGGTTAAAGAACTGCATCTTGGAGATACATTCCGATTGGCAGATATAAGTTTTGAATTCTTAAAATATAATGTTAGTTCTACGCTTCCACCTGTTTTAGATTCGCTTGAGCCTGAACATGGTTCAGCATCAGTAAAATTACCAAATTTACCTGAGATACCGAAGTCACTTCCCAAAGGTGCACCGGGAGTTTCCGTTTCTGTTCCCTCAATTGTTTATCCTTTAGCTTCAGATCCAAAAGCTGAATTTAGCGAATATATTTTTGAAGATAAAGATGATCTTTATCCCATTTTTAAATATGAATCTGCTAAGCAAGCTGTAGAGGTTATCATTCTTTTTAAAGATCAGGTGTTCAGTATTGATTACCTCCCAGAAGGCCTGTCGTACTTCATGACCGGAATCTATGGCGCCAAGGACAACCTTGAATTTCCCTACTTAGGTAAAACGGAAAAATTTCCTTTCGTAGATATTAAGAATGGATATACTACAGTCCATACTTTGCCCGCTTTTAGTATTTTTTATTTAAGTGATAAGAAAAAAGATACGGGTCATCAAAGTTCTTCCATTACTCTAGAAGGACAAGATCTCGTAAGATTACATAAAGATGATTTACAGATTTTTGTTCGTAATGTGCAGGCACCTCCCAAGGTTTTAGCAGCACCTATTTTGAAACGTGATCCTGATTTTAGAAAGTATCTTGCTCTGTTTCTTTTTTTTGCAGTTACATTTTCCATCGCTATAAATTTCGTGGATGTTCCTGAAGATACAAAAGAAGATGATTTAGCGCCAGAGAGACTTGCGACAATCCTCTATAGGCAGCCTCTCATCGTGAATAAAAATGATGCTGTTGCTAAAACTAAGAAGGCACCAAAGATTGCCCAGAAAGCCCCTAATAAGCCAGCTGTACAACCGGAAGTTCCTAAAGAAGCACAGCCTGAACTGAAAAAACCTGATGTTACAACAACACAAGATCAGTCGAAAAAACCAGATCCTGGCAAAAAAACAGCAACTGAGAAGAAAGTTGTTAAACAGGGAACTGAACCGGTTACTAAGCCAACTAATCAAATAGCTGCTCCCCTTCCAGCAAAAAGTAATAATAATCTTCCTACTACTAATAGTGCAGCCGCTTTTTCTCCGACAAACTTTAAATCCCTTGGCCATGTTGAAGTTTATAAATCTACAGACTTTTCATCCACGGTTAGTTCCTTGGTTGCTAAAGGTGGATCTCTTTCAGGTATACAAACTAAATCTGCGTCGGGTTCGGGGGGAGAAATTACTGGAACTATATCTGGAATCAGTTCAGGCACAGGCAACATAAAAACAGCGGGCATCCAAACGAATCAAGGAAGCCTTGTGGGAGCAACGACAGGCATTCTTGGTGAGTCCAAAGGAGCAGAAGGTCTTTCTGCTAAAAAAGCAATTTATACAGCCGGAATTCCTTCCGAGACTGTCGTTTTAGGTTCAATGAATCCTGATGTCATTCGAAGAATACTTTTAGATCATTTACCTCAGTTCCGTTACTGTTACCAAAAAGAGCTTGAAAAAACCGGTGCAGATGTAAGTGGGGTGGTTAAGCTTGATTTCACCATCGGAGCATCTGGACACGTGACTGGTGCTGGAGTTGACAGCTCTTCATCGCTTCCTAGAGACGTTAAAAAATGTGTAGTTGGTGTCCTTAGAGGTATTGAGTTCCCTGAACCAATGGGCGGAGGAACAGTCGAAGTGAAACAACCTCTTAACTTTCAGGCCAAGACTATCAGATAAAATAAAAAAACCCGGTTTGAGACCGGGTTTTTTTATTGTTATTTATTTAGCCGACAAATTATTCAGTCATAACTACAAATTTAAACTCTTTAAAGCCAGCAGCTGCACATGTGTACATGACTTTTTTCAAGTAATTATATTTGAGAGATTTATCAACCACCAGATTCGCCACACCAGAAAACGTTTTGGCATCTGGAGAGAGCTTTTCTGATTGCTTAATAGTTTCTTTGATTTTTACGAGCTGATCAAATAACGGAATGATTCTTCGTCCACTATCATCAAAGAGTTTTCGATCATCTACATTTTGAGTATTTAATACTTCTTTATCGTCTACCCAAATCTGACTTTTAGATACCTGGATATTGACACCAAAAGTATTGAGCGTTTCTGAAGTCGATCTTGGAAGCTCAATATCTTTGGGAACGTTAATGACAACTCCAGAAGAGTTATAACTTTGAAGCAAGAAAACCATCATGATGGTTAAAATATCAAGCAGGGAAGTGATATCAATATCAAAGGCGCCTGCACCTTTTCTTCCTCTTCTCGCCTTAATGGATTGTCGACGTGCCATAAAATACCCTTAACTCATCAGGTTACTGAAAACAATTTTACTAAAAAGTTCTTTTAGTTTTTCATCTATACCATCTTTATTCGGACGATAGATGGCTTCATCTGTCTTATTTAATTTTCTGACAGCATCCATAATCTTTACAATTTCTTCATAGGTCAGATCTCCAACCGGTTCAAAAAGGATAGAGTTCTCTTGTACAAATTGTTTTTTTAGTCCCACTAGCACAGTATGAAGTTCCTCAGTATTAAAGGTTCCATCAGGCAATCTAGCAAATTTCTGAATTGGTTTTGAAGGAACACCTCGAGACAGTGTCATTTCGTTGGTATCAACAACAAGAGTTAACGCCAGAGGATCTTTCTCATCCTTAGGTGGCTCAGAATCGGAAATGATAGGAACATCACTTCCGACTTCATTGATTTTTAAAAATGTGGCGGACATGAGAAGGAAGAAAATGAAAATAAAAATAGCATCCATGATCGGAACTAAATTTAGTTTCTCGTCTGGTTTTTTTCTTTTTCTCGTGCTTGGAACTTTAAGCATGGTCGATCCTTAATCGTCGATGGCTTTTTTCGTGCCAAGAAGATCCTGGAGTTTTACTGAAAATTCATCAATCTCGTTAATAATCTTTTCAGATTTTGCCAATAGGAAAGCATGAATCATCATAATTGAAATTGCAGCACCAAGCCCCAGAGCCGTGGTGTTCATCGCAACAGCAATACCTTTTGCAAGTACTTCGCCTTTCTGTGTTGGATCCGCTGCTGATACCGCAGAGAATGACATAATCAAACCTTGAATTGTTCCAAGGAGACCAAACAGGGTAGATAAGTTAGCAGCTAGAGAAAGATAGCCTAATCTCATTTCAATCTTAGGAATAACTTCTAAAGCCGTAGCATCAATTGCATTTTGAACTTGCTCTGGTGATTGATTCGCTCTTTTTAAACCGCTTTTCAACACTCTTGGTAAAGCTGCAGTTGAGCCAGAACAAACTCTGATGGCTCCTTGAATGTCATTTGAGAGAATGTATCTCTGAAGTTCATTCATAAATGAAGGTCCATCTACGTCAAAGGTAAAAGAAAGTTTTTTAAATCTTTCAAACGACACTGCTAATGCAAATGCCCATACGATGAGAATGATGTACATAAAGATTCCGCCTTCAACGATGAATCTAATGAACCATTGGATATATTCCATAATCAGTACCCCTTAAACGGAAAAATAAACGTTTATAAATTGATTATAAACGTTATCTGAAAGGGATAAAGCTATTTCGCACTGAGATTTTTATGCCTGAAGCTAATAGTCAGGGAATTCAGATTAGCCGACTATTTAACAATGTTTTATTAGTTGTGTGCAGATGCTATGAATAGACTGATCTTCAGCAGGCTTAGCAGAGTGGGCAATGATCTGACGTCCTAGTACATTCAATCCAATATAGGAAAGTTGCATACGCATCGCTATGAGAACATGTTGCCCGCCGCCTCCAGAAAAAGTGCCAATTGCTGCAGTTTTTGCATTAAAACATTCTCGCCATTCTTTGGAGGTACGACTTACCCATGCAAGAAAGTTTGTAAACATTGGGGGAAGACCACCGTTATATTCTGGAGCTAAAAAGACAAAACCTTCAGTCGTGATGAGCTCATCATACCATTGGCCTAAAAGTTCTTTGCCTTGATACTTAGATTCCGTGATTGAAGAATAGAGAGGAAGATTCAAATCTATTAATTGAAGAATTGTTGCTTCATGCCCCAAAGATTTTAATTGATCTTGAAATTTTTTTGCTAATTCTAAATTTTTAACTTCACTAGCGGTGATAATTAAAATTTTTGTCATTAGTAATTCTCAGGGAATAGCTGTCTTTCAATACCTTCAATAAAGATATGGATACATTTGATGTGAATTTCTTGGATTCGATCAGTGATGGGTGAAGTGACAATAATGGGAACATCCACCATTGATTTTAATTTTCCACCATCTTTACCCAATAAACCGACTACTTTCATTCCCTTCGACTGGGCAACTTCAACAGCTTTGATAACGTTTGCTGAATTTCCACTAGTTGAAATAGCAAGTAAGGTGTCGCCCTTTTGTCCCCAAGCCTCAACAAAACGAGAAAAAATAAATTCAAAACCAAAGTCATTTGCAATGCACGTAATGTGACCGGCTTCCGAAATTCCTGTGGCAGGAAGGGGAGCACGATCCTTACGATATCTTCCAGTCAATTCTTCAGCAAAATGAAGTGAATCACACATTGATCCACCATTCCCACAGCTGAAAACTCTTCCATTATTTTTAAATGAACCAACAAAAGTGTTAATAGCATCTTCAATTGATTGGCAATTTTTTGGATCAGCAATAAATTGATTAAGAATTGATTGAGCTTCGAGTAAGGATGATTGGATATAATTCATAAAAAAAAAGGCCGGCATAAAGCCGGCCAGACCTGAGGTTAAATTAAAGAAGTGATATTCTTAATGATTTCAGCTTTTGGCTGGTTACCTACCAAAGTACTCTTAACTTCGCCATTTTTGAAAAAGATCAAAGTTGGAATACCACGAATGCCGTATTTTTGAGCGAGATCAGAAGCCTGATCTACGTTCACTTTTACAACATTTGCCTTGCCATCCATTTCAGCAGCGATTTCATCCAAAACTGGAGATAGAGCTTTGCATGGTCCACACCATTCCGCCCAAAAATCAACTAATACTGGCTTATCAGAGCCCATTACTTCCTGCTCAAAATTGGCAGAGGTTACACTTGTTAAATTAGACATAAAATTCTCCTATTAAAGCACAGCTTCACTTTAGCTTAAAGGCCATTACAGGACAAGATTAAACCTCTTTTGCACCTGATTAAGATACTCGGAAACTAATGAAAATACGTTCAACTGGTATATTTTTGGTTACAATAGCGGGGATGAACCGGAAAGACTTGATCAATAGTCCGCTTGCGCGGGCCCGTTGGTGCCGACTTTTAGCAAAATTAATAGATATAGGTCTAGTGACCTTAGGTGCAGTTTTTTATTATCCAATGGGTTTAATCTTAGGCGTTATCTATTTATGTATTTCGGATTCACTCTATGATGGCCAGTCTATTGGTAAGCGTTTTATGGGTTTTGGAGTCGTTTCATTAATTGATGGATCACCCTGCTCAACTCGTCAGTCTTTCATCCGTAATTTACCCTTGACGGTTCCTTTGTTCTTTTTAATTTTCCCATTTTGGGGTTGGATTTTTTCGGCTATTTTTGCTGTTCCCTTAGCAGCCATGGAAGTCTATTTTCTATTTAAGCATAATTCAGTTCATCGCTTGGGTGATCTTATGGCCGATACAACGGTTATTGCTAACGATGGCACCAGATTGGATTTGCGAAAGCAGAAGACTCCATGGTTTGATAGTCCTCCCGTTCCCATGCAATAGGTAAACAATGAAAAAATTAATTATTATTGATGTTTCGAATTTTATTTTTCGTGCTTTTTTTGCCATTCGTCCACTTCATGCACCAGATGGAACTCCGGTAAACGCGGTATATGGAGTTTTAAGCATGTTTCATAACATGATCATAAAACATCAACCCACTCATATATTGATTGCCAAAGACACAAAAGATGGATCATTTAGAAATAAGATTTATCCAGAATATAAAGCTCATCGTTCAGAACCACCTGATGAGTTAATCCCTCAGTTTGCTTTGGTCGATGAACTGATTCATGTGTTGGGGATTGCGGAAATTCGCTTAGCTGGTTACGAAGCAGATGACATCATTGGATCAGTGGCAACACAGTGGAAAAATTCTTTTGATGAAATCCTTATTGCTTCAGGTGACAAAGATCTCATGCAGTTTGTTGATGGACCCGTGAAAATTCTTGATACGATGAAAGATAAAACTTATGAACGAGAAGATGTTAAAGATAAGATGGGAGTTTATCCTGAACAAATTGTAGATTATCTTTCACTAATCGGAGATAGCTCAGATAATATTCCCGGAGTTCCAGGCATTGGACCTAAAGGGGCGCAGGGATTATTAGAAGATTTTGGAAATCTAGATAAAGTATTAGAAAATATTTCGGGTATCAAGAATAAACGCTGCCAAACTGCTTTGCTAGAGCACAGAGATAAAGCGATTCTTTCAAAAGAACTTGTCAAGATTGTGATAGATCTAAAATTAAAATTTTCTTTCGACGAGTCAGCCTATAAATTACGAGTCACTCCTGAAATGGAAGCCTTTTTAGAAAAAGTGGGTTTTCGTTCATGGTTAGCTAAATTATCTGACTTCAAAATTAAAACACCCATCCCACAAGCCATAGTTATTAAAACTGAACAGAAAATGTTTGCTACTGAGAAGTGGTCCATTGAAGACCTAAGAAAAAATATTGCCGGGGAAGCTGCCATTGGCATTAGTCACTTGTGTGATGACGAGCTTCTGCAGCACCAATGTTGGAAGGCAATGGCAGTTGCGACACCTAGTTCTTCTGGATATCTATCTTTGAGTAAGGAAGAAGCTTTGAACGTTGTCCAGGTTCTGCAGGAATCACATGCCCTTCTCATTTGTTATCAATCAAAGCCAATTTTACAACTTGCCATGGTGGCAGGTCTGAATCCTACTTTTAAATATTTTGATTTAGCGCAAGCTCATTTTAATCTAAATCCTGATTATAGACATGATCTCACAACTATCATGGAAGAATATTTAGGCCACAAAATAGTACAACCTAAGGGGCAGACCGATTTGTTCGGGTCTATTTCGGAAGAGGATATTTCAACTCTTGGCCAGAGTGCTCAGGCTATTTTGAATATTTATCCATTGATGAAAGAAAAATTAAAAGAGTTTAAAGTTGAGCGTCCCTATGAAGAATTAGATATCCCACTCATCAAAGTTTTGGCTGCAATGGAGCTTGAAGGGGTGTCTTTAAATGTGTCTTTTTATAAAGAACTTGAGTACGAATTTTCTAAACAAATTGAAGAAATTGAAGCGGAGGTTTTAAAAACCTCTGGAGAAAAAGTTAACCTTAGATCTCCTAAACAAGTAGGGGAGTTTCTTTTTGAAAAATTGCATTTGCCTGTCATAAGAAAAACGAAAACAGGTTATTCGACCGATGCCGAAGTTTTGAATGAACTTGTGTCGTTGAATTTAAGTCCTATTCCAGAATTACTTTTGCGCTACAGAGAGGTTGAAAAACTTCTCAGTACATATGTTAAATCGCTACCTTTAATGGTGAATTCAGAAACTAAAAAAATACATACACATTTTCAACCAAATAACGCTGCGACAGGAAGATTGTCTTCAGATAATCCAAACTTGCAGAATATTCCAGTCAGAACTGAAAATGGAAGAAAATTAAGAAGAGGCTTTTTGCCTTCTCCCGGCAGAGTTTTACTTTCAGCAGATTATTCACAGGTTGAACTTCGTATTCTTGCTCACTTTTCGCAAGACAAGAACATGCTTTCAGCTTTTCATAATGATCTGGATATTCACCGACAAACTGCCGCGGAAGTCTTTGAAGTTCCCCTTGATCAAGTTACTAAAGATATGCGCACTGGTGCCAAAGCCATTAACTTTGGGTTGATGTATGGTCAAACAAGCTTTGGCTTGTCCCAAGCACTAAGAATTTCTCAAGGTGAAGCTAAAAAATACATTACCGCTTACTTTAAAAAGTTTTATTCAGTTAAAAGTTATCTGGACGGTTTAAAAGAATTAGCTGAACAAACTGGTTACGCTGAAACAATGTTTGGCAGGAAACGTAATCTACCGGATATCAAATCAACAAATCGTCAGGTTAAGGCTATGGCAGAAAGGGTGGCAATCAATAGCCCAATTCAAGGAACTGCAGCCGATATCATAAAGCTGGCGATGATAAATATTCAGGATATTTTAGCAGAAAGGAAACTTGCTTCTAAGATGATTCTTCAGGTTCACGATGAACTGATCTTTGATGTTGTTCCTGAGGAACTCGAATTGATGAAGACATTAGTAGTTGAACAAATGGAAGGTGCAGTTAAGTTGACTGTTCCACTTAGTGTTGATGTTGGCATTGGTTACAACTGGTACGATCTTAAATAGTTTAATTTCCTGGTTTAGCTGTCGATAAGATTCTTATGAAACGATTCATAATGAGTCTTCTGACATTCTGGACATTTTCAGCCTTGGCGATTCCCTGTGACTGCGAAGTTCGGATTCATACACCAATTACGGCTTCTCACCAAATTCAGCCGGTAGTTATAAAGAATTATCAACTAGAAGAATTCAGTTCTTTTGGTCAAAAAAATATTCAGACTTGCAGGCAGTTATGTTTAGCTGAGTTTCAAAAAGACATGCCAGCTGAAAGGTTAAGTGCTCTTCTGATAACCTACTCTCATGAATTAATTGAACAAAAAGTCGTAGGTTTTAACTGCATGGGTTTGACTACCCTAAAGTACCCGGTACGGGTAAAAGCAAAATTAGCACAAGTTGGCCTGGGAAATGTGGCGGATATGATTAAAGTCGTAAATCTTGAAGAAATTTGTTTTTAATAGTCTTCCTAATATTTGATATAAGCGGTTGCCTACATAATTTGTTATTAAGCTTTAATACTCTAAAAGCCGATAAAGCTCAGGGAGATTAATCTCAATGCTTTATACGCTTTTCCTAGTCATTGCCGTTCTGTATAACGTCAGAAAGTTCTCAAAAGAGCGAACAATCTTTTTCAATTCACTTATTTCTGCCACTAATATCCAACACAGAGAAATGATTCTTAGTCATCATTTTCATATTTTTATTTTCGAAGCTTTCCTGGGATTTATAGTCTCTCACTTAATTTCTCAAGGTGCTTTTGTCATCGGCCTTTTAGGTTTCGGGGCTATTTATATTATCTTGATAGTCGCTGGACTCTTTCTCTATCAATACTTTTTGAAGTTCGTAGAAAAATCAACTGGCCTGGTTCTTCGTGAATCTTTCAACCATCATGTTATCAAAGAATTCAGGGTCAGTTTTGCTCTGATTTTACTCCCTATTCTTCTTTATTCACTCCTAAACTGGACCTTTCAAAATGATCCAGGTGCTGAAGGAGATAGTTTCTGGATTTTAGAATTTATCATTAATTTCATTTTTGTTTCAGTTTTAACTATTTCATGCACCGTAATTATCATGCTTAGGTTATTGCCAAATCGTGAGATCACTGAGGATGTTTATCTTGAAATTATCAAAAAACGTCTGACCCAGATTGATGTTCCAAAAATGAGAGTGAAGTGGATTGAGACTGATATTAAAAATGCATTTGTATTGGGATTGAAGTTATTACGTTTCTCTAATCAGACAATGTTTATTGGAAGAAATCTTCGGACGATGTTGACTCTGGAAGAGTTCGATGCAGTTATTGCACATGAGCTTGCTCATGTAGCAAATCGTCATATTCACAAACGAGTTATTGAGCTAATTAAAAATTTTGTTTCGGCCTTTATTGGCTTTGGTTTATTGATGCTTTTAATCGTCACTTCCTTCCATCTCTATTTTGGGGAAGACATGGGTCTTTATGAAAAACAAGTAGCACTTGTCTGTCTGATCGTTTGTACGAGCTGGTTATTTTTTAATTATTCGATTTTTTTTGATACTATCAGATCTCATGAGTATGAGGCAGATGCCTACGCTGTGATTGAGCTGGGAGCAAATTTTTCAGCTCTCAAATCTGCTCTGGAAAAACTTACAATTTCAGAAGAGATGCCAGAATATCTAAAGTCTCGGACTAAAAAACCTCGTAAGAATAATTGGTTTTTTAAAATCTTTTCTACTCATCCAGAACTGGAAGAACGATTTGCTTCCTTGGAAAATAAAATTTCAAAAGGGCTCCCTTTTAATTATTATGTTTCGACCCCACAAAAAATAAGAAAATCACTTAGCTTTTTCTTAGACTGGAAAGTATCAGTGCCTTTGGCGGGTGTTTTTTCAATTTGCATTATTTGGGCTTCATTTTCAGTAAGAGAAGGAAGCCATATGGTTTCCCTTATTCGTGAAGGTAATACTGAAACTATTCTTAAAAATAAAGATATTGCACATAAGATTAATCAGAAGCCCTATTTAATCGGCAAGAGTCTGATGTATTATGTTGTACAGAAACAGAATCCGGAATTAATAGATCATTTTCTAAAAGCTGGAGCCGAACCTGGTAGGACCCTCATTTATCTAACCGATACGCGAAATTTTGATTTATTTCGCGGATACTACATGGAACTTGGCCAGGCACTTTCTCAGGATGAATATTATCTAGTTTTATTAAGGAGTGCTTCAGTGAATTTTACTGAAGGCTATCGTTTTTTAGTTAATTCACCTAAGTTTGATTCACTTAATGGTTATGGTGCTGATATACCTCGTCTGAATAAACCATCCGCTAAAGCACGCCAGCCGGCTTCAAAAGAATAATAGAAATTTAATTTGATACTTTAAGGAACTATTTCCAATCTACCAGATAGATAGCATCGATTTTTATGCCAGTGTTAGAACCGTTGGTGAGTTGCATTTTAACAGATAAATCTTTATCCATTGGGAAATCCATACTTTCTAAGTCTGAAGCCCTTGAAATGATTTCTACTCCCTGACTTGATTCACAGTTTTCCAAAGCAAGTTCTGTGGCATGATTTTGTGATTTATAAAAGCAGTGAAATTCGTAGTAATTGTTTGCCAAAACATTATACAAAATCTTAACACGTTTACCGACTGCACTTTCCCCATGAGTCTTTAACTTAGAAGGGAGTTTGAACCAAGCATTTCTTTGTAGGTAATAAATTTTTTGCATAGAGACAGCTTCTTCGATTTGTAGTGTCAGCACTGATGGAAGCTCCTGACTTTGACTTGTACCATTATTATCTGTGGTTTTGGGCTCATTAATCTGCTTGCCGCAACCGAAGGCTAGCGCGAGACTCATTAAGGGGCATAATTTTTTTGTCAGTATCAAGAGCATTTTCCCATCCTTGAGACATGCCTAGTTAAATTCTATCGTGAATACTCTTCGGGCACTTCTAAGGGGAACTTAAAGATTTTATGTTGTTGATTTTGTTGGTTGATGAGGAATTATTTTCGCTATGGCTATATGAGCCATAAAAATGATAGGAGATCCCTTTAAATTTTAAAGTAAATTAGTCGGAATCTAAGCAGTCTCTTTAATAAATATTTAAGTACCTAACCTTGACACTCGACCGTCTGACACTATCTTATGGATGCAAAAATTAAATCCATCTTTACGCACTTTAATGCGAAGCAAGATTATTTCTATCCTTAGGAGGATTATATGACAGTGAAACCACTTCAAGACCGAGTTCTAATTAAAAGAGTAGAAGAGGAAACTAAATCTGCTGGCGGGATTATCATTCCAGATACCCACAAAGAAAAACCAGCTCAAGGCGAAGTTGTTGCAGTTGGTACTGGTTACCGATTAACTGACGGAACCGTTAAGCAGTTAGATGTTAAGAAAGGTGATAAAGTTCTTTTCGGAAAATACTCTGGCACTGAAGTTAAAGTTGGTGGCGAGAATTACTTGATCATGAAAGAAGACGAAATTCTTGGAATCCTTCAATAATAATAAAATACCATTCTTCTTAGGAGAAAAATATGTCAGCTAAAGAATTAAAATACTCAGAACATGCAAGAACTTCAATCCTTGCAGGTGTTAACGCTCTTGCAAACGCGGTTAAAGTTACTCTAGGTCCTAAAGGCCGTAACGTTGTTATTCAAAAGTCTTTTGGAGCTCCATCAATCACTAAAGATGGTGTTTCAGTTGCTAAAGAAATTGAACTTGAAAATGCATTCGAAAATATGGGCGCTCAACTTGTAAAAGAAGTTGCTCAAAAGACTAATGACGATGCAGGTGACGGTACAACTACTGCAACTGTTCTTGCTCAAGCTATCTATCGTGAAGGTGTTAAGCTGGTAGCAGCTGGTCACAATCCTATGGACCTTAAGCGTGGTATTGATATCGCTACTGCTAAAGTAATCGAAAAACTAAAATCAATGTCTAAGAAAATTGATACTGCAGAAGAAATTGCTTCTGTTGGTGCAATTTCAGCTAACAACGATATGGAAATCGGAAAACTGATTTCTGAAGCTATGGCGAAAGTTGGTAAAGAAGGCGTAATTACAATTGAAGAGTCAAAAACTGCTGAAACTTCTTTAGAAGTTGTAGAAGGTATGCAATTTGACCGCGGTTACGTATCTCCATATTTCGTAACTAATCCAGAAAGAATGGAAGCTTCTTTTGAAAATCCATATATCTTAATCACAGATAAGAAAATCTCTTCAATGAAAGAGCTTCTTCCTACTCTTGAGAAAGTTGTTCAAACTGGTAAGCCACTAGTTATTCTTTCTGAAGACGTTGAAGGTGAAGCACTTACAACTCTAGTTGTTAACAAACTTCGTGGAACATTGAACGTAGCAGCTGTTAAAGCTCCTGGTTTTGGTGACCGTCGTAAAGAAATGTTGAAAGACATTGCTACTCTTACTGGTGGACAAGTTATTTCTGAAGAAACTGGTATGTCCCTTGAGACAACTACTCTTAAAGATCTTGGTACTTGTAAAAAAATCACGATCGACAAAGAAAACACAGTAATCGTTGATGGTGCAGGTGCAAAGAAAGATGTTGAAGCTCGTGTAAGTGCAATCCGCGCTCAAATTGCTGAAACAACTTCTGATTACGATAAAGAAAAACTTCAAGAGCGTCTGGCTAAACTTGCCGGCGGTGTTGCAGTGATTAAAGTTGGAGCCCCAACTGAATCAGAGATGAAAGAGAAGAAAGACCGCGTTGAAGACGCTTTGAATTCTACTCGCGCTGCTGTTGAAGAAGGTATCATCGTTGGTGGTGGTGCAGCTCTTCTTCATGCTTCAGCTGTTCTTGAAGGTCTTAAAGGGGCCAACGAAGAGCAAACTGCTGGCATCAAGATTATCCGTCGTGCAATTGAAGAACCTCTTCGTCAGATCGTTTTCAACGCTGGTGTTGATGGTGCTGTTGTTGTTAATAAAATCCTTGAAAGCAAATCAGCCTCTTTTGGTTACAATGCTCACGCTGATAAATTCGAAGATCTAGTGAAAGCTGGAATCATCGATCCAACTAAAGTAACTCGTTCTGCACTTCAGAACGCGGCTTCAGTTGCAGGCCTAATGCTTACTACAGAAACAATGATCGCTGATCTTCCTAAGAAAGATGACGGTCATGGTGCTGGCGCAGGTATGGGCGGCATGGGTGGAATGGGCGGAATGGGCGGCATGATGTAATCATGCGCCGACGGCATTATTTGCCTGACGCAATTTTCATTTAGTAAGGGCACCCCAGTGGTGCCCTTTTTTATTTCCCCAAGTTACCTTTTGTCCCCGACTCATCGACTCCTGATAGTAAATAGGAGAATTTAGCCTCATCATCAGTTGGCATAAACCGTGCAATGATAACTCCGAGTAAGACAAGTATGGATGCTTTGTCTTAAAATGAATAAATGCCAAGGAGACAGGCATGTCGTTTGTTTTAGTCATTATTATGAGTTGCTCGTTGGCCATAGCAACAGTAACCATTGGAAAGATTGATTGCCCTGTGCAATTTGAGGGAAGAGTTGAGGATATCATTGAGGGAGCTAGCACAGGCAGTGCTTTTTCAACTCATACTGTTCTCTTTAAGAACCTTTCAACCATCAAAGGTGATGTGGAAGAACAGATGTCAGTGGAGATGTTAGAACATGGACCCTTTGAAATTGAACGCGGTAAGGATTATCGTATTCAACTCAGAGGGAGAAATGTTTGTTGGGTAGATAAACTATAAGTCTTTCAGGATGAAAAACTATGTGGCTAAAATGGATTTTAATTTTTTTTATCACTTCTCCGGTTTTGGCATTCAGATTTACTTCTGACTTCCAAAATGGATTTTACTGGGCAACTCTTCCGATAAGTATACAGGTTATAGAAGGTGATCCTTCTCGCAAGGCAATGCTAGAAGATCTTGCCAAGTCTGCGGTGATGAAGTGGGAAGACAGCTCTGGGCTTTCACTTTGGGATTTTGTGGGGGCTGGAACTAGAAACATAATCCGTTGGTCTAATAATTTTGCAGCTGAGACAAGAATGGATCCAGCTACTGTTTTAGCAGTTGCTATCCGGTATACAAACGGACCATATTTTGCAAAAACCGAAATAGTAATTAATGGCGGGCACACTTACAATCAAGATCAAGCTTATCTACATACAACTTTGACTCATGAACTTGGTCACACAATGGGACTGGATCATTCAGATGTTAGTGAAGCTGTTATGGCCCCAACTCTGCAACCATGGTTCACTGACCTCCACAATGATGACGTACAAGGTATCCTTTCGGCTCATGCAGAAATAGAAAATCGTCAAATTACGAGGTATGTTTCCCCTTTGGCATATAGTTCTGGAGAGAGTACGACTCCTTTGAGTTGCGCAACTGTTGGGCCAGTGACGACTGCTTCAGCTTTAAGTTCTAATGGATTATTATCGCTCGTAAGTGGATTATTGATAAGTTTTGTCAGGAAAATTCTACTTTGGTTCAAGTCACGCTTTTAAACTCCGATTAGGAGTCATGATTAATAACCAAGAACAACCCAGACAATTCATTTTTTACCTCTTTTTAGAAGACTCGCTTCCAAAGTCATTTTATATTTTTGATAAATATTTTAAAGAACTAGATTTTATTCTGATTCCAGTAAAGATTGATCAACTTCAAAGATTAGTAGCTTCTAGTAATCAAGAACAGGTAATTGTAATTGCATCTGTAATAGATGTTCGTGAGTATAAGATCTATAATGAAAAGGTACGCAAATACTTAAAAAATATTCTTAAATCAAAACGACTTACATTTATGCATATCTCTAGTTTTTCAAAATTAAATGATCAGAACATTTTTGCGATTCAAAAAAATTATTATTTTATGAAGTATCCAATTAATGCCCGAATTTTATGTACAAAAATCAGAGAGTATCATTCATTAAAAAAAGAGCAATTAACAGTCTGGCCTGGTGGTAGAAGGTCATCGCTCAATTTAGGGGCTGCATGAAAAGTAGAAATGATGAAAATACTCAACGTATTTTAATGCTGCTAAAGATAGATGCGAATAATCTTTTTAAAAGAATAAAGTCACGTAAAACCGAATATTTGGAAATATTTGCACTTAGAAGAACGAGAGAGCACTTTCCAATGATTTTTAATAATCGCTATGAAGATACTTCTATTGAAAATCTAGCTTTTTGTAGTACCGAACTTATTACAACATTGGATTTGTTTTATACTCCTGTAGAGGAAATGAAATGGTATCTTTTTAAGACTGAAGATATGCCTAATACAGTAGATGATTTCATAAGTCGAAAGATTGCCCGAATGGAGAAGCTGCTGGCCA
Organism: Bacteriovorax stolpii; assembly: GCA_945860895.1. GTDB lineage: Bacteria > Bdellovibrionota > Bacteriovoracia > Bacteriovoracales > Bacteriovoracaceae > Peredibacter. Next base: position 17,095 of record CAMASK010000005.1, on the reverse strand, counting down.
CTCTGAATTTATATCTTGATGCGGAATTAGGAATTCAAAATAATGAGACTAGTCAACCAGAAGCTGAAAAGCAATTGTTCATAGATCAACCAATTGAGTTGCAGGTAGAAGATAACTTTTCAACTGAAATTAACGATGATACTTTTCAAGAATCATGAAAATATTGTTTCTTTGTTTTATATCAGTTTTTGCTTATGCGCGTGATCCAATTCCGGGAAGTCGATTTCAGCAATTATCAGGTTTAAAAGTTGAACAGGATTCCAAAAGCCAGTGGGATGAGCGGTATTCTCGTCCAGCATTTATTTTTGGTAAATCAGCTGCAAAGTTCCTTGCCGAAAATTATCAATATATTCCCTTTGAAGGCACAGTGCTTGATATGGGTATGGGAGAAGGTCGAAATGCTGTGTTTCTTGCGCAAAAAGGTTACAAAGTCACTGGTGTAGATATCAGCTCAGTTGCTGTAAAAAAATCTTATCTGCTCGCTCAAGAGTTCGGAGTTAAGATAAAGGGAATTGTAGCGTCATTGAAAGACTATAAATTTCCGCCCGCTTCTTTTGATGCCATTATTTGTTTTTATTATGTAGATCGTGCTCACGTTGAAAAAATAAGAAATTGGCTAAAACCGGGGGGAATTCTAATTTATGAAGCCTTCACGCTAAAAGAAAAAGAGCGAAACGCGGCCAGAAGGGCTGACCCAATGGGAGATACGATTTATTTAAAGCAACAAGAGCTTCTAAAATTGTTTCCGGGTATGCGCATTTTAAAATACGAAGAACCGCTGCACGAGAAAGAGTTTCGGTCAAGTATTATTCTGCTTAAAGATTAATTGCTTTCTTCCATAAATTCCTGACCATGGCATAATCAATAATATGTCTAAACAGTTAATAATTTTAATTATTCTCCTGAATATTTCTTTGAGTTGGTCTCAAAGTCTGGAGAAACCGAATGATGAAGCAACGAATGCTTTTTCAGGAAGAATTTCGCGTTTGAATCGTCCGGCGAAATTGGCTCGGATTAGAACCGACTTTGCTAATATTAAGTTTCTCAATCGCAAGGACCGTATAGAATTCTGGAACGAAACCTATCCGGACAGCAGATGTGTGGCATTGGTAGAGGGTCGAACTAATGACTATTTATTAATCAGAATTCCAGAATATGAAACTTGTATCAAGAAAGTTCACTTTACAACAGGAACTTATCTTCATCTGGAGAGTCCTGATTTAGAACAGACCACTAAAATCGCTAAAGAGTTGGTGGAAATTCTACTGAAGAAACGTTTGGCCATGAATGCTAAAAAAGAAAGACATCAAAAAGAGCTTGATGGTTATGTTGAAAAAGTAGATGGTATAAATAAACGTTATGAAATTTTAAGACAAAAATTAGAAATTGAATGGCAAAAAGATCTTTCAGCTTTTGAGGAAGATAAATCCCGTTCATTTGCTGAATTTAAAAATGCTGAAGCTAGAGTTAATGAAATTGATACGAAGATTGAAACTTATAGAGTGGAAGATCATAACCTCAAACTTGATCGCTGGTCTTTGGATCCAGCACTTTATATTAGAAAATAATTTAAGGAGTCCTTATGTTTTCCACAAGCATGAAGCTTGTTTTCATTTTAATGATTCTCATTCTGACCAGTTGTCAGGGTAAAAATAAAAAAATATCGAATTCAATCTATTTTAACATCGGCGGTGAACCTTCTACCTTGAGTCCCTTAAGTTCATCGGACGGCTACTCACAAGCTCTTCATGGTTACATCCTTGAAGGCTTATTAGATCGTGATCTCGATACTTACGAATGGAAACCAGCTCTAGCCCTTGAATGGAAAATATCGGCTGATAAGAAAGTATTTGATTTCAAATTACGTGAGGGTGTGAAATGGCATGATGGAGTTGAATTAACGGCAGAAGATATCAAATTCTCCTATGACGTTATATTTTCCGATGACTATAAAGCTGTTCAACTTCGTTCATATTATGAAGCTATAAAAGAAGTTCAAGTTATTGACAAATACAATGTACGCTTTATTGTTAGTGATGATTATTTTCAAAATTTTGATGTAGCTGCACAAATCCAGGTTCTGCCAAGGCATTTTTATTCTGATCCTAAAAATAAAAAAATATTTGGAAAAAAACTTATTGGTACTGGACCTTACATGTTCACGAAGTATGATAAGGGTCAGAAAATCATTCTAATCAAAAATCCAAACTGGTGGGGCAATACTGCTGAAACTGAAAAAGGCTCATGGACAATTCCTAAAGTAGTTTTACGATTTTCTTCAGAAGAAAATGTTTCTTTAGAATTACTTAAAAAAGGCGATATTGATTTTTTAGGATTGCAACCAGATGGATTTGTAAAAAAAACGGTAGGAAAAATCTGGGATGAGAAAATCGTAAAGGTAAAAGCTCAAAACAAAGCTCCAAAAGGCTTTAGCTTCATTGCTTTTAATCTAAAACATCCCATTTTGAAAGATCTTCAAGTTCGTAAAGCTCTCTCAATGTTATTTAACCGTCATATGATGGTCGAAAAGTTTGAATATAATCTAACTGAGCCAGCTACCGGGCCAGTCTACGTTCAATCAGACTATGCAAATCCTGATATTAAACCCGTGCCATATGATCCACAAGATGCTTTGAAAATCTTAAATGCAGCTGGATGGAAAGATTCTGATAAGGATGGGATTCTGGATAAAGTGATTGCTGGAAAGAAAACGCAGTTATCATTTACTATACTGGAGCCATCACAACAAATGATGAAATACCTGACGGTATTTAAAGAAGATGCTAGTAAGGCTGGTGTTGATATCAGTATCAAAAACGTTGAGTGGAACTCATTTATAAAACTTTTGGATGAAAGAAATTTTGATTCTGTTCGGCTCGCTTGGGGTGCAGGCGGAGTTGATTGGGATCCAAAACAAATTTGGCATTCAAGCTCAAGTGCAGGAACAGGTTCAAATTTTATTGGTTACTCCAATAAAGAAGTTGATCGCTTGATCGATCAATCCAGAAAAATCTATGAAAAAGAGAATAGAATTCCACTCTTAAGAAGAGTGCATAGTCTCATTTCTGCTGACTATCCTTATATCTTTTTTACAAACGGTAAATTCACTCTTTATGCACACACAAAAAGAGTCAATAAGCTAAAAGATACATTTAACTATGGAATTGGTCAGCAATACTGGACCATAAAATAAGATGTTAAAATACTTTCTTCGTCGACTCGCTATTCTAATTCCTACATTACTTGGTGTTACCATTGTGGTCTTTGCTATAATCAACATGGCCCCAGGTGGACCAATTGAACAAAAAATTCAACAGATGAGATTTGGCGGTGGTGATGCGGGTTCTTCTTCAGGCAAAAGTTCCAATCGCGGTTCAGAACAAGGTGTATCAAATGAAATCATGGAGGCTTTAAAAAAGCAGTATGGTTTTGATAAACCGGTTCATGAAAGATACTTTTTATGGTTGAAGAACATATCTATATTAAATTTTGGAGAGAGTTTCACCTATGAAGAACCAGTTCTCGATGTAATTGTCAGTAAATTTCCAGTGTCACTTCAGTTTGGAATCATTTCACTTATCTTAAGCTATCTAATATCTATTCCCTTAGGTGTATACAAGGCGATAAAACACGGTAGCTTCTTTGATGTCTCCTCTAGTTTTATACTTTTTGTTTTCTATTCCATTCCTTCATTTATGCTGGCAATTCTCCTGATTGTGGCATTTGCTGGAGGAAGTTTTATGGAAATTTTTCCCATTGGTGGAATTCAATCCGAGTTGTTTGATGAATTAAACAGTTGGGAACAGTTTTTGGACAGAGTCCATCATTTTACACTTCCACTCATCTGTTACACCATCGGCTCTTTCACCAGCCTTACGATCCTGATGAAAAATTCATTGATTGAAGAAATAAAAAAAGACTACATTCGTACTGCTCGTGCCAAAGGGTTAGATGAAAAAGTCGTTTATATGAAGCATGCTCTGAGAAATGCCTTAATACCGATTGTGACAGGCCTTGGCGGATTTCTTTCTGTTTTTTTTGCTGGCTCCCTCTTACTTGAGACTATTTTTCAGCTCGATGGTATTGGACTTCTAAGCTATAAAAGTATTCTTTCTCGGGATTACAATGTGATCATGGGATTAGTTTTCATTCAAAGTGCTTTGTTTTTATTGGGCAACATTCTTTCTGATTTTGCCTACGTATTAGTTGATCCAAGGATTGATTTCACATGATAGAAAAACTAATTCGCAACGATGATTCTTTAAAAAAATGGAAACGTTTTAAGTCGAATAAACTTTCAATAATATCCTGTTGGCTAATCGGGCTGGCATGCTTTCTCAGTTTTTCAGCTGAGTTTTGGGCCAATAGTCGTCCGATTTTATTAAAGTTTAACAATTCTTACTACTTCCCAACGTTTAAGGATTACCATCCTTCGACTTTTGATGATGAAAAGAATTTGATAACAAATTATCGCGAATTAGAATTGAATTCAGATAATGGAGATTTAATCATCTGGCCTATTATTCAATGGGACCCTTATGAATCTAACAAGCAAGTCGACAATTATCCTTCTGAACCGACTTCCGATAATTGGATGGGAACAGATGACAGAGGCAGAGATATTCTCACTCGTTTACTCTATGGCTTAAGATATTCCATTAGTTTTGCCTTTTTAGTTTGGCTCCTCACATTTTTTGTAGGCACTCTTCTCGGTGGGATGATGGGCTATTTTGGTGGACGTACTGATTTTTGGGGGCAAAGAATTGTCGAAGTACTTTCAACGGTCCCTCAGTTCTTTCTATTGATTATTATCATTTCAATTTTTAAACCGACTTTAATTCTTCTCGTTTTTTTATCGAGCATCTTCGGTTGGATCAGTATCAGTTATTATGTTCGTGGAGAGTATTTAAAGAATCGTAAAAAAGAATTTATAGAAGCTGCTAGAGCTTTGGGTGCAGGGCATGGCAGAATCTTTTTTAAACATCTTCTACCTAATTCATTATCGCCTATTATTACTTTTTCGCCTTTTGTGATTGCTGGCAATATTACGGCCCTCGCTAGTTTAGACTACCTTGGTTTTGGTCTAACGCCACCAACACCTAGTTGGGGAGAACTTCTGAATCAGGCGCAAAAACACTTTACCGAGGGGTGGTGGTTAGCGATCTATCCATCTCTTGCCCTCTTTTTAACTCTCACAATGCTTTCCTTGATAGGGGAAGGAGTACGGGACGCTATGGATCCCAAAGACTGAATTCAAGATATTAAAAAATAATCCGACAAGTAAGATATGATATTGAAGCTGGTTCTTCTAGTCTTCTGGTTAATCCCTTTTCAGGGAAGTGCAGTAATTAATTCTGGTTGTGAAACTGCGCTTAAAACTCTTTTCTCGGAAAAAATCTCCCAACCTCAAGCTTCTGAGTTTTTAAGACTTCAGGCAGATCTCACTCTGCATCGCATGGCCTGGGCCTATTTAAAGGCTCAACAAAGTGACCATGATGAGAGCCTACAAAATATTGAAGGAACCATTCTTACGCTTTTGGATGAAAAATATACCTCAACTGATCGAGAATTTATAAAGGCGAGGGAGCTATTTGAAAATCAGCCACTATCAAGAACTGCTCTGGCTGAAATTGCACCTTTTTTAAAAAATGTTTTATTTCAAGAATATTCCGATGAGTCTGCACCATTTATTTTGAATGCGTCTGATCTAAAGCTTCTTCATACACTATCGCGATATGAAAAGAAGACTGCCAAAAATGGAATTTTTGAATCCAGAATGCTAGCAAGAAATTCTCCATCAGGAATGCTAAATTTTGCTAAATTAATTAACTCTTCTTACAAAACCAATGTGAGTCCTGAAGAGAGCGCTTTAAATGTTGAAATAAAGCTTGAAGGGTTGCAACCCGTAATATCTGAAATGCAGAAAAGATTAAATGATTTCATTAACAAGTTGGACATTCCATCACAGTGCACTGACTTAGTTGCCTGCGAGATTGTTTCAGATGTGGGGGATTTATTTAATCAAAGTGAGATAATACAAAATATATTTTGGGATTCCCTAGCTGATAAATTACTAACCGATGATCTTTTATTAGATAGCCTGACTTTTGGGGAGACTTGGCTCAAAACAGCATCACAAGCCACTCTTAAAATAAATAAACCCCAAAAAGAAAAAAAAGTTGTAGTGGCCGGTAAAGAAAAAACTACGATGCCTTCTATTGTTCGTACACATTTCTCTTCCAGTACTGGTCTCTACATTGAGGATCCTGTGGCCATTATTTTAAAAGACAAGGTTGGTAGGACCGCGAGTAGCTGGCAAAGTTTCGATAAAGAATATCTTCAAAAAATGATGGATGCTATACTAAATGATGATAAAGTTTTCGAGCTGAAAGGTAAACTTTTTGATCGAATTTCAGGCAAGGTCATCTCTCTTGAGAAAGCTTTGGAAAAACTTCCTCCAAAGAAAAGAGCCGAATTCAAGGCATTTTTAACTTCAAACGATTCACATTTTCTTTCAAAGCAAGTTGCAAGTATGGTGAATGGTGATAAAACTTTTACCTTAGGAGAAAAACTATATGGCATAAAAGGCAATAAACTTTCCGCTGCTCAGGTTGTTAGTGATGAAATGACGAAAAAGAAAGGTATTCTTCACCCTGTTAAAAATTATAAAGGTATGGAAAATGGTTATTTGATACTTAGAGCAGAAGCACTTTCAAATAATAAGCCTCATTTTAAGTATAAGAATGAAGTCTTCGATACTGAAACGGGCCGCAATATAAATTCTCCTTTCAGAAGCCTTGCAACTACCGAGGACATGAAAGTCTCAAAGAAAAAAAGAATTCAATACCAGGAATTATCTAATAAGGAAGTGGTAATTAATTTTCATCGGGACAATCCAGATAAGTCTGGCTGTCAGCACTATGCAATTATAGACAAGGTTAATACTGATCTTAGTGTTTATGACTTAAGTGGAAACATATTATTTAAAGCTGAGGTCTTGGTCGGAAATGTCAAAAGTGATGAGCGAACATATTGGACTAAATATGATGATAGTGAAAAAATGACAAATCGTTCAACCGGAGCTGGTATTTATTCTGTTAAGCCTCCGACAGTTAATAATAAATATTATCAACGAAATTTTAATAATAACATTCTTCAACTATCTGGCGAGAATGGAAAATCTCAAGTGTTTGCTGTTCATCAAGTCCCCAATGGAATGCCTGAAAGATATAATTTTTTTGGATCAAATCCAGATAAAAGAAGGGTTTCTTCAGGCTGCGCTAATTTACGATTGGAAGATTTTAAAAAAATTTCAACATGGATTAAACCCAGTTGCAAAATTTATGTTCTTCCAGAAGAAACTAAAAATAAATTTATGGTTAAGGATGGCACTCTCAGGATGATTGCCGATGGTTATGTCTCTAATCCAGGCCGTTATAATTTTAATATTAATAATTCTTATCATCGTATCGATATGCGAATTACTAATCCTGCTGGTAGTACTCCTAAGTCTGAGGCCTTCATTAAAGCTTTGGAAGATGAAAAAGAAAAGCTTATGGGAATCTTTAAACTGAGCAATGATGATTACAACGAGCTAGCGTCTTTATCTTATGCCATCATGGGAAATGAATCTGATTTTGGACGAAGTCATAAATATTGGTACAAAGAACATTTTCAAGGTGATGTGATTATAGCGAAAGCAGCGAAGCGCCTTTTTTCGGGCAAAGACCCCTTCGATAAATCGGTTGTTAATACTTCAAGAGGATTTACACAAATTAAGGAATTTCCCAAAGGTAGCTGGCAAAAGTTTTATCCAACTATAAATAAGGCGAATCTAGATAACCCTAAAAATTCTGCGATTACAACCATAGCCTATTTGGCAGAAGCCGTTAAATCTCTTAAAAGAATTGCTCTTGAAAATTCCAAAAATCCCAAAAAAGTGAAGATTACCAGGGAAAATATTGTGGATTATCTAGGTTATATTTATCAGGGCCGCAGAGGGGCCCTGACTTCTTCAAATGAACCCGCTAACGCTGATTTCAATACTTATGTCCAGGGCCTGCGCCGGAATATGTCTTATCTGGAAGTCTCCCAAAAAATTGAATAGTCTATACTTCAATGATATATAGTTCTCTGAGGTAAATTTATGAAAGATACTGCGCTTAGAATTGCTGGTTTTAAGGACTCTATTTTTGGAGTGATTTCACGTTTGGCGAGAGAGAATAATGCAGTTAATTTAGGCCAGGGATTCCCCGATTTTGATGGTCCAGATTGGTTGAAGGACATTGCTTATAAAAAGATGCAGGAAGGACACAATCAGTACGCACCCTTTTCAGGCACTCCTTATCTAAGACAAGAAGTCTCAAATTATTATAAAAAATTCTACGGCTTAAATTATAATCCAGAATCTGAAATCACCATAACGGTCGGCGCAACCGAAGCCATTTATCTGGTCATTAATGCTCTCATCAATCCAGGTGATGAAGTCATTGTGCTTGAACCCTTCTATGATTCTTATGTTGCTTCTATTAAAATGGCAGGTGGGATTCCCGTTCCTGTTACTATGCATGCTCCGGATTTCACAATTGATCAAAAAGAACTTGAGGCTGCAGTTTCTCCTAGAACAAAACTACTTATTTTAAATAATCCACACAATCCGACCGGAAAAGTTTGGACGAAAGAAGAATTAACAGCTGTTTCCTTAGTGGCGATTAAAAATGATCTTTATCTTTTATCAGATGAAGTTTATGAATTTCTAGTTTTTGATGGTCTCAAACATCTTCCCACAGCCGCCTTGGAGGGCATGATGGAGAGAACCATTACTATTTCAAGTGCTGGTAAGACTTTTGGATTAACTGGATGGAAAATTGGTTGGATTTGCGCCAATCAAAAAATCTCGAATGCATGTCGTTTGGTTCATCAGTACGTTACCTTTGCAGTATCTACCCCAATGCAGGAGGCTGTTGCTGAAGGTTTAAAACAACTACCCTCCTATTTACCTGGCTTTGTCACCCTTTACAAAAATAAGCGTGATTATTTTTATCAGGAGCTTCGGTCACTTGGTTTTGAATTCTCAATTCCAAAAGGAACTTATTTCATGATGGTTCCCATTTCTAAGCATACTAATTTGAATGATGTTGATTATTCAATGAAGTTAATTCAGGAAAATAAAGTAGCAACAGTTCCTCCTTCAGCTTTTTATTTAAAATCCACCGAAGGAGAAAAGTATTTAAGATTTTGTTTTGCAAAAAAAGACGAAACTTTGAAGCAAGCGGCTATTAATTTAAATAGCCTTTAGTCTCACTTTAGCAGATAAGGATTTTCCTTCACGAATGAATTTTAAATCCACAAAGTCACCAATCTTTTTCTTTTCCAAGACTTGGTAGATATCATCCAGATTATTCACAGACTGGCCATCAACACTCATGATGATGTCACCGAGGTAAATACGACCATACTTATCTTGAGTCATTCCTTTGAGTCCAGCTTCAGATGCTCCACCTTTCTTATCAACATAAGAAATAATAATTCCACGATCGGATTGAATTAGTCTTTGTCTCATAGTATCCGGTACAATTCCAATTCCTAAACCAGGGCGAATCAATTTTCCATGCTTAATTAGTTGCGGCACAATAAGCTTAATCGTATCAACGGGCACTGCAAATCCAAGACCTGCACTTGAGCCGCTGGTGGAAAAAATGACTGTGTTCATTCCAATCAACTGTCCTGAAGAATCGAGTAGAGGTCCCCCAGAGTTTCCCATATTAATAGCAGCATCAGTTTGAATCATGTCATTAATTTTAACTCCTCCAATGCCATCAATTTTTCTTCCCAAGGCTGAGATCACACCAGTAGTTAGGGTATAATCCAGACCAAATGGAGAACCAATGGCGAAGGAATATTGACCTACTAATAAATCTTTTGAAGTACCTGCCTGAACTGAAATGAGTTTAGAAGGTTTTTCATCCAGTTTTAATACGGCAATATCTTTTTCTGGAGCAGTTCCAACAATCGTAGCTTTGTACTGTTTAGGATCGTTGTGAAAGGTTACGACAAAGGAGTTTCCGCCTGCAACCACGTGAAAATTTGTTACGATATGTCCTTGATCATTCCAAACGAAGCCTGAACCTGCCCCCTGAGGTACCTCTACGTCACCATAAAATAAGTTACGAGCCAGTTTGATGTTTGATACGTTAACTGTAGAGGGGACTGCTTTACGATAGATTTCAATAGTCTTGGATTCTACGGGAAGAAGTTCTACTCCCGAACTGGCGAAAGAGAATAGGATCAGAAAAAACACTAGAAGCGACTTCATGATAACTCCTTACTTTGACTGAATTTGGCGAGGTAAGTATAATATTTTTACTCAAATCACCCAAGAGGAAACCCAATGACGACTGTCAGCAATCCGCCGGAAATCAAATTTTATAATCGTATGACCGGCAAAAATGAGATTGAGAAGGTTTATGGAGATTGGTTTATCCGATTTTTATATTGCTCTGTAGCAGGAAAGAAAATTGGCAGTGCTTTTACGAATAAATTCTTTAGTAAGGCTTACGGTGCTTTTCAGGATCTTCCTTCTAGTCATCGCAAAGTTAGACCTTTCATTGAAAAATTTAATATTCCAATTGATGATTATGAGCCTGGTTCACGTCCATCTATTGATTCCAGAGACTCTTATCGTTCATTTAATGAATTCTTTATTCGTAAATTTAAACGTGGTAAGCGTTCATTTGTTACTTCACCAAATTTAATGCCTGCTTTTTCTGAAGCCCGGTATGTTGGTTTTGAATCAATTAATGAAAAAGAAACATATCCAGTTAAAGGAAGCTATCTTTTGGCCAAGGATCTAATTGGAAACGATCAGATTGCAAAAATATTTGAGGGTGGGCCTTTAATTATCGCTCGTTTATGTCCAGTAGATTATCATCGCTACCATTATCCCGATAACGGCACTGTCGTTGAGCACTATCCTATTTCCGGGGAATTCGATTCTGTTAATCCATTAGCACTTAAGTATAAGAATCAAATTTTTATTAAAAATGAACGACATGTTTCAATTCTTCAAACTGAGAATTTTGGACGGCTCGCCTACATAGAAGTTGGGGCAATTTGTGTCGGCAAGATTGTTCAGACTCATCGCTGGAATAAGCCATTCATGAGGGGCGAAGAAAAAGGCTATTTTCTTTTTGGTGGATCAACAGTAATTCTGGTGGGTGAAAAAGGTAAGTGGAAACCTTCTGCCGATATATGCATGAACACTAGTAACGGGATTGAGACTTATTTGCAATTAGGTCAAGAAGTTGCTTCTAAAATTTAATCTTGCAAACAATTGGAAAATGATCTGTAGGATAAGTCCCATTATTGACTGTTTTATCCATAAAACAGTCGACAATGGTAAGTCTTGGATCAACTAAGATCCAATCTATTCTTGAGCCATTCTGCATTTCTCCCATAAAGGCATGATGAGAAGATTCTTCAGTGGAATTAAACTTCTTCCAAGCATCAATTAAGCCGAACTCCTTATCGAGTAATAATCTAACTTCACTATCAGGATCATCATTAAAATCTCCCATAATGATTAAGTGACTTTGCTTGTCCCATATTTTTTTTACTTGTTTAATAAGAACTCTAATTTGACTTATTCGTGATGAAGATTTCACATGATCCAAATGAGTATCAATAATCAAAAATTTTTTTTCAGAGTTTTTAAGCTGTAAATGAGCCCAAGTCATCAGCCGTGGAAAAGCACTACCAAAAGAAAGACTACCTGCAACATCGGGAGTTTCGGATAGCCAATAATCACCACTACTCAGGTATTCAAAATTGGCCTGTTTTATAAAGACCGTTGGATACATTCTTTCACCGATCCATGAGCGATGCTGATCTATTACATCGAATGATTGCAATAAGCTTTTTAAATCATTGAGCTGCTTAAAGCGACCTTCCTGACTAGCAATCAAAACAGGCCTATGTTTCAAGAGCGTTTTTGTTAAAAAATCTTTCCTAAATGACCAGGAGTTCTGGCCATCAGCAGGATTATCAAATCTTATGTTGCAGGATATGAGACATAATTCCATGCAATCATCATATACTCTTTGTTAAATCTTCTCAACAAAGGCTTCTACAATAAGTGTTAAACTACCTTCATAATTTGTAAGTATTTTACTATTTGTTTGTCTACATGAGTTTTTATAGACTCCAGTTAATTCAAAAGTAGAAAGTGGTAAATCTTCAATCATTAATTTGATATCCTGAGACATATAATTTAATTTTAATTCCAGAATTGATTCTTCTTCATTTTTAACAATATCTGTTTTTGCTTGGTTATTGATGATTAAATTATCTGCTACCAAGCTGATTTCATCCTTGAGTGAGGAAATGTTAATAGGCGCTGGAGTCGTTGTAAAATTTCTTATATAATGAACGCATGGTACTGGCATTGAACCAGGGTTTATATTAATTAATTTCTCGTTAAGTTGGAAAATATTAATTGTCTTAAAAGCCTGTAATCTAAAAATTATTTTAGCATACGGTGCTTTGCCAATACTAAGTTCTGTGCCTTTGCCATTTATCCTTTTGATTGAAAAAGATGTTTTCTTGAAGTTTTTTAACATTGCATGATAAATTTCAAGTTCATTGGCAAAAACTAACAATTTATAATCACCTTTATCTTTCAACCACCATTTTTTCATTAAACTAGTAGAGTTAAAAAATACTTCATCTTCATTTAATGTTGCTGGGTTAGAAATATTGAATTGATTCATCAATGATTTTAACGAATAAAGATTTGAAACAGTTAGTTTTTTTGTTTCCCGTCCATTGTTCATGATTACTTTGTAGGTCTTGTTATTTAAAATTTGTGAATCGCTATGAACCTCATATTTCTCTAAAGCAAGGCGAGCCTCTCCATTTAGAAGGGCGGCAAGTTGTCTTCGATCAAGCCTGATTTTTTGAAAACTTTTGAAGTTTTCCAAATATGTAATTGACCTTTGTTCTACATACAATATGCGAGAATACTTTGTTTCATCAGCACTTACATTTAAAGTAATTTCATAGTTATCTTCATTCAAATCTAGTAGAAGAGGAAGTTGGATATTAAGAACGGAGTAAGCAGAAGTATAGACCCAGTACTGTCCTTTATTTTCATTTTCAGCTAATAGGTTCTTACTGATTTCATTCCAATCCGTTTCAGTTGTAATTTCAAATGTTTTGCTTTGTTTAAAGTCTTTTCCTACGTCAAAAAATAGTTTGCCTCGAACTTCTGCTTCTGGGCTATTAATAGCGATGTACTTATCCAATCCTTGCTCTAAAGCATTCATTACACCATCGTTATCACTATCCATTGTATCTAGAGTTGCAGGTTGTCGATGTTGGCCACACGAAGCAAAAAGAAATAGAATTAATAAAGTTTTCATATCAATTTCCCATCACTATTTGAGACATCGCATTTTTTACTTCACCCATTCCCCAGAAAATAACTTTTCGCTCCTTCATCGGAATAGTGGCGTGTGCTTTTTTGTGAGCATCGACTAAAAATGATTCCAGATTGGAAAGCATCGCTAAAAAAATCTTTTCATCTCTGGAATCCATAGCAATCTTTTGAAGTCTAAACACTCGACCTGTTTTTTGTTCAAGGATTGCTTCCATAAGTTCAAGTGACTCAGCTTGTTTTGCTGCAATTCCATTAATCTCTTCCAGCAAGAGAGGAGAAAGTGAATTTGAAATTTTGTAACGAACTCCGTCTGTCGTTATGAGTCCTCGTATCACTAAGGCCTGAAGAACATTAAAACATACATTTTCATGTAACCCGGTTTGCACCTGAATTTCTTCATATACTAAGCTTTGTTTTCCAATACTTTCTAAAATTATTCTTTCAAGAGAAGATAAACCTTTCATAACTTTTTCCTTTTTTATGCTATTATCGCTGATTCATAATTTGTTCTGATGTACATTCTGCCGTAGGTACGTGCTGTGATCTTTCTCTTAATGTACTCAGCTACTTTTGCCAGCTCATCATTCGTTAAGATTGAAGAAGCTTCTTCCACAGCTGTATTCAAAGAAGCAAAGCTTGGATTTTCAGAAATCTTCACATTGATAACTTTTTCAAAGACCTCGAGTTCTCCGACCTTCATGATCTTTCCATTGAAGAGTCGGAAAACGCGGGTGATTTGAATGCCCGTACGAGCTGAAATTTCGCGAAGTGTATCGTTGGGAAATAGTAGGCGGTAACGTTGAAGAGTTTTTTGTTGTAATGTCATTGACGTGCTCCTGGTGTTCGTTTGTTACGAACGCATTAAGCAAGGACAATGCCAACTGTTAGCAGTGGAGTTTATGCTCTTGAAGAATTCGATAGAAAGCGGAGGTAGATATTTTGAGATCTTTTATACAGGCTGTGATTTTACCTTTATTTTTAAGCATCGATGTTTCAACTGCACGTTTTTCAATTTGTGAGATGAGTGATCTAAGTCCATGATTTTCAATGTAATCTTCCCATTCTGTTCCATGTGGTGCGGGAATTTTCGAATTCATTTGAGGAAGAATAGTTTTCTTTACTAAATTCAGATCTACTACCCCAGTTAAACTCTGAGCGAATCGATCACAAACCTTTGATAATTCTCGCACATTTCCTGGCCAGGCATGTTTTTTCATCGCCTCTAAAGCTTCAGGCTTAATAACAAATCTGCGTGAAGATTTTTTTTGGAAAAACTTAACCAACAAATCGATATCATTACATCTTTCATTCAGGGGCTTTAAATCAAAATGAAATCCACTTAAACGAAAATATAAGTCTTCACGGAATTCTCTTAACAGAATCTTTTCCTGAATATTTTCACAGGTTGCTGAAACGAGAGTGAAATCACTTCTTATTGGACTTGAAGAGCCAACGGGGTAAAATGTTTTTTCATCAAGTGCTTTCAATAATTTCTGCTGCATGGAAAGAGGCATTGTAGCGACTTCATCTAAAAAGAGGGTTCCTCCGTTAGCAAGTTTTAGTTTTCCATCCTTCTTTTGATCAGCTCCTGTGAAAGCACCCTTTTCATGGCCAAAAAGTTCTGATTCCAAGAGGTTCTCTGAGAATTCCGAGCAGTTCAAATGAACCAGATTGGCCTCAGGATGAGTAATGTCATGAATTAATTTTCCCAGTAAGCTTTTACCAGTTCCCGTTGGGCCAGAGATAAATAGGTTTTGATTCTTTAGATTGATTTCACATAATCGCTTCAATTCTTCAATTGTATCAGCATCTTGAGTAATGAATTCTTCTGTCAAAAACTTCTCGAATCGAGCATTTTTACTTTGTAGATATTTATTTATGTAGACGGGTAATTGTTCTCTAATTTTATGTTTAGAAAGATAGTGAGAAGCACCGAATGTGTAGGCTTTTTCAATGATATCATCGTCTTCGTAAGAACTTACTACGATACAATGAGAACCTTTTCTGATGATTGTAGGAATGATGTCTACGCCAGAGCCTGATCCGAGCTCAATATCAGTTAAAACAATATCAAAGAAGCCATTAGCAAGTTTGGTAAAGCCAGTCTCAAGATCAGCTGCTTCTTCCAGAATACCATAAGGACTAAGTATTTCCCGCAAGTTGAGACGGGCATACTTATCATCTTCTATTATTAAAATACTTAGTTTTGATTTCATGTCTTCATAGATTTAATCTATAATTATTCTGATTTCAAATACTGGATTCGGAATCCGAATATTTTACATGTATTGAGGCAATATTATGCGTGTTATTCTTGGACAAAGTACAAAAGAAGCGGTGGAAGTTGTTACGAGTATGGTTTTGGAAAGAATCATTTCTCATCCTACTTCAGTTATTGGCCTTGCCACAGGAAAGACAATGGAGCCGGTTTACGCTGAAATTGTAAAAGATGCCCTTAAAGCTAAGACCTTCTTTGATAAAGCGTTTTTTTTCATGCTCGATGAATATGTGGGACTTAAGGATGATCACCCTTCTAGTTTTAAGACTTATATAAAGACCAAATTGATAGATCCTCTTAAGCTTCATGAATCACAATTTGCTTTTCCACCAGTTCATTTGGTTTCAAGCGGTTCAGCCGGCGAGCATTATGAGCAATTGATTAAAGAAGCAGGAGGAATTGATCTTCAGCTTTTAGGAATTGGGATTAATGGACACATTGGTTTTAATGAACCTGGATCTTTGAAAGAGTCTCGTACCAGAATTGTGGAGCTGACTCCAGAAACCAAGGAAGCGAATAAAAGACATTTTGGAGAAGGTCTTATGCCCGATAAAGCCTTGAGCATGGGGATTGGATCAATTTTGGATGCAAAACATTTAGTTTTACTAGCTACAGGAAAATCCAAAGCCGATGCCATTAAGTATGTGTTGAATCATCATGATGATCCATCATGTCCTGCTACTTTTCTAAAATCTCACCCTTATTTTACTTTGGTCTTAGATCCAGATGCTGCATCCAAAATATCTTTAAAAATTTGACCGAGATCAGCTAGCCCTGACAGAAAAGGGGTTGGAAGAGTAACGTCTTTCAATTTTCCTTTCGAGAATATTTGTAAGCGATAGATTACTCCAAAGGACATTTGCGGTATTTCTCCACCAATATTTGAAATGATTTCTCCGCCTCTGCGGACATTATCCATCATCCAGGCCGGAAGTCGCAAATGATAAGGATTACGTTTAATTTCCCCTTCATGCATTTGAAGTGCTTTCATTTGCAACTCAACAATCTCAATCGGCACTTCAATTAAACAATTGGGTTTTTCCATCGGTGCCCAAAATTCAGTCCATGCTACTAGAATATTTGCTTTATAAGCCTTCAAAACTTTTTCTAATAGTTTTCCGGTTTTAATATGAGTTGGATGAAAATCATTCAAGTGAGGAGCTAAAATTAATTGCGGTTGATATTTTAATAGCAACAATTTTAATTCTTTTGCTTTGGTTGTCCAATCATCACTGAGGACATCGAATTCAATGTCCAAGACTTCACATGCATTCTTTAATTCTTTTAATCTTTCTTTTTGTCTGTTCTTTTTTGATCCCAAAGTCACAGCAACATTAATAATGTGAGCATTATTTTCAAGTTGAAGACGCAAAGGAAGTGAA
>CAMASK010000004.1 GCA_945860895.1 Bacteriovorax stolpii | reverse complement strand
ATTGGACTCGCCGCACCTCAAATTGGTCAAAGCATACGTCTTTTTGTGCTAGATGTTGATTATGAGCGTGAAACTGTTACAAATTCATCAGGCAAGGAAGAGGTTCGTTTGTCTGATTTCAATCCCCAAGTTTTCATTAATCCCGTTATAACCGGAACTTCCGGTTCCACTACATATGAAGAGGGTTGTTTATCCGTCCCCGGAGTTTATGAAGACGTAAAACGTTTTCAGACAATTCATGTTAAATATCAAGATTTGAAGGGCAATTTTCATGAAATTGTAGCCGATGACATGCTAGCTATTTGTCTTCAGCATGAGAACGACCATCTTGATGGAATCGTTTTTATAGAACGTCTCAGTAATCTTAAGAAAAATTTCTACAAGAAAAAAATGATCAAAGAGAAGGTCAAATGAAAAAGTTAAGAGTCGCTTTTTGTGGCACTCCAGATTTTTCAGTTCCAACTCTGGATTTATTAGTAAATCATCCTCATATTGAGCTTTGTTATGTTATTTCAATGCCGGATAGACCGGCCGGCAGAGGAATGGAATTAAAATCTCCAGAAGTGATCGAATATGCTAAAGCCAAAAAAATTCCATATTTTCAGACAGAGAACATTAATAAAGAAACAGATTTTCTTAAAAAACTCAAAATTTCAGAATTAGACTTTGTGGTGGTATTAGCCTTTGCGCAATTTTTGGGAACAGAAATGCTGACACTGGCAAAAATAGGCGCTTTCAATATTCATACATCTATTCTTCCTAAATATCGAGGAGCAGCTCCTATTCAGTATGCTCTTTTGAACGGTGACTCTGAAACCGGTGTTTCTATTCAAAAAATGGTAAAAAAAATGGATGCAGGTGACTTGGTCCATTTTCAAACTTTAAAAATTTCTGCTACTGAGAATGGCGGCCAATTATATACAAGGTTAAAATATCAAGCCGCATTAGCAATGAATGATCTCATTTTAAAAGTGCTGGATAATAAAGTTACTTATTCACCACAAGACGAAAGCTATGTTTCATTTGCTCCAACTTTAAAAAAAGAAGACGGACTTTTAAAATTTTCAACAAAATCTACCAAAGAGATATTGAACCTCATTCGAGCGCTTGATCCATGGCCAGGAACGTACTGTTTTTTAAATGGCAAGAGACTTAAAGTCTTGATGGCGGAAAACTATCATTCAAAAATTCCTGCCGGATCCGCCAAAAACGACATGGGATCTCTCATCGTAGGATGCCTGGATGGTTCATTGAGACTATGCGAAGTTCAGCTTGAAGGAAAAAAAGCCGGTTCAGACAAAGAACTTCTTAATGGAATAAAAACAGAAATTATAATCTCAGAGAACTAAGGAATTTTTATGTCGATTACTATCTCACCTAGTTTACTTTCGGTAGATTTCCTTGAGTTAAAAACTGAACTCGAAAGACTTAATCAAATAGATAACCTTTGGCTACATTTAGATGTCATGGATGCACACTTTGTTCCAAATTTGACCTTTGGTGAACCGGTTCTTAACAAGATTAAAAACATCTCTAAGCATAAACTCGATGCTCACTTCATGGTAACTAATCCAGATATGTTTGCTGACAGCTTTAAGGATGTTGGTTTACATAACTTTACATTTCATTGGGAAGCTATCACACATCATGATCGACTTATTCAAAAATTGAAAAGTATGTATCCCTCAGTAGGCATTTCACTTAATCCTTCCACACCCATCTCAGCTGTTCCTAAATATATCTGGGGTAAAGTCGATTTGGTTCTTTTGATGAGTGTGAATCCGGGATATGGTGGGCAGAAGTTTATTCCCGAAATAATTGATAAGCTAATAGAGCTTGATCAAATTCGCCATACAAATAATTTTAAATTTCAAATCCAAGTAGATGGCGGAATTAATGATCAAAATGCTGGTTACCTGATCCAAGCGGGTGCAAACAACTTGGTAGCTGGAAACTATATTTTCTCTGAACCAAATAAAAATTACGCTTCTAGAATTAATAAAATTCGCTAAGGCTTACTATGACAAAGATTTATCAATTAACGGGTACCAATATAACTATCGATGATGTCGCATTTATATCAAATGCTCGTCCCGGTGAAGTTAAACTTGAAATCCATCCTGATTCCCTTAAAAAGATGAAAGCTTCCAGACAATTTATTTTAGATATCGTAAAAAAAGGAAAACCTGTTTACGGGATCAATACAGGCTTTGGCGCATTGGCCGCTAAGCAAATTGCTAACGAAGACCTGAGTCAGCTTCAGTATAATCTTATACGCTCTCATTGCACTGGTGTGGGCAAGCCTTTTAATCGTGAAATTACCCGTGCGATTATGCTCTCTCGAGCGAACTGCCTTATTCAGGGTTTTTCCGGTGTAACACCTGAAACTATTCAGCTCCTATTGGAATTCATTAATCATAATATTAATCCAGTCATTCCTGAAAAGGGATCCGTTGGAGCCTCGGGTGATCTTGCACCACTCTCTCACGTTGCACTTGCTTTAATCGGTGAAGGTGATGTGGAATTCGAAGGCAAGGTAGTTAAATCTGATTTTGCTATTCACCACCTCGGAATGGAGCCAGCAAAACTGGGACCTAAAGATGGTCTGGCACTTATTAATGGTACTTCTGTCATGCTGGCACTAGGCTGTCTGGCTTTAGTAGAAGCAAAAAAAATTGTAAAGCATGCTGACATCATTTCATGTTTAACTTTGGATGCTGTTCGCGGAACAGCCGCGGCTTTTGATGAGAGAATTTCTCAACTCAAGCCCCAACCAGGACAAGTCGATGTTTCTAGTAACCTTTTAAAAATTATTAGCGGGTCTGAGATTATTCATTCTCACAAAGAAGATGGTAAGGTTCAAGATCCGTATTCGCTTCGTTGTATTCCTCAGGTTCATGGAGCCTGTCGGCAGACTCTTCGCCACTCTGAAGAAGTTTTGGCCATAGAACTTAATTCGGTAACTGATAATCCACTAGTATTTGTTGACACGGGCGACGTTATTTCTGGTGGAAACTTTCATGGTGAAGCACTTGCACTCACGATGGATTACTTAGCAATGGGCCTATCTGAAATCTGTAATATTGCTGAGAGAAGAGTGGAAAAAATGATGAATCCACATTTTTCTGATCTTCCCGCTTTTTTAACTGCCAATTCAGGTCTTAATTCTGGATTAATGATTGCACACGTAACTATGGCAGCTTTGGCATCAGAAAATAAATATCTTTGTCATCCGGCTTCTGTGGATTCGATACCAACTTCAACTGATAAAGAAGATCATGTTTCCATGGGTGTCACTTCTGGCAGAAAATTGCATGAAGTTATAACTAACGTGCAATTTGGTCTGGCCATTGAACTACTATGTAATACTCAGGGACTAGAATTTTTGCGGCCTCTCAAGACATCACCAGCTCTTGAAAAAGTTCATGCTCTTGTTAGAAAACATGTACAAATTATTAATGAGGACCGTATTTTTCATAAGGATATTGAAAATCTCACAAGATTAATTAAGACAGACGAAATTATTAAAGAAGTAGAAAGCATCACGGGAGTTTTAAAATGAATATTCCTCTTCCCCCTACTGGCGACAAACTTACCTGTAAGGGATGGCACCAGGAAGCTGCGCTTAGATGTTTATTAAACAATCTCCATCCGGATGTAGCTGAAGATCGTGATCAGCTCATTGTGTATGGTGGAAATGGCCAGGCTGCCCGCAACCCTAAAGCCCTTCAGGATTTAATTCATTCACTTCAGAATTTAGAAAACAATGAAACTCTCATTGTTCAATCTGGTAAACCTGTTGCCGTGTTTCCTTCAAACCCACAGGGTCCAAGAGTTCTTATTGCTAATTCTAATTTAGTCCCTAAGTGGGCTACTTGGGATCACTTTAATAAATTAAAAGATGAAGGCCTCATGATGTATGGTCAGATGACTGCTGGATCATGGATTTACATTGGTTCACAGGGAATTATCCAGGGAACTTATGAAACATTTATGGCGGCTGCCCGCAAACATTACGGCGAGAATTCTACTCTAAAAGGTAAACTAGTTTTGACTGCAGGTATTGGTGGCATGGGTGGAGCTCAACCATTAGCAGTTAAAATGGCTGAAGGTGTTTGTTTGTGTTGTGATATCGATCCAACCCGGATTGAAAAGCGCTTGAAGACAAAATATTTGGACGTTCTCGCAAAAGATTTTCCTGAAGCTTTAGAACTTGCACTGAAAGCCAAGAAGAATAACGAAGCACTTACCATTGGTGTAGTAGGCAATGCTGTAGATTTCTTTGAATTCGTTTTAGACCAAGGTGTAGTTCCAGACTTAGTCACAGATCAAACATCTGCCCATGATCCTCTCAATGGTTATGTTCCTGCGGGAATGAGTTTAGCGGAAGCACTTGATTTAAGAAAAGCTAATCCGGCTAAATATACCGAGTTCTCTTATGCTAGTATGGGACAACACATTCGAGTCATGATTGCCTTTAAGAAAAAGGGTTCTCATGTTTTTGATTATGGAAATAATCTGCGTGCTGGTGCCGAGCTGGCTGGCGTAAAAGATGCTTTTAGTTTCCCGGGATTTGTCCCAGCTTATATTCGCCCATTATTCTGCGAAGGTTCTGGACCATTTCGTTGGATAGCTCTTTCTGGAGATCCGGAAGATATTCGCATTACTGATCAAGCGTTAAAAGAATTGTTCCCGGAAAATAAGTCCATGCTCAATTGGCTGGATAAAGCTGAAAAAATGATTCAGTTTCAGGGATTACCGGCGCGTATTTGCTGGTTAAAATATGGGGATCGTGAAAAGGCGGCATTATTATTTAATAAATTAGTTCGCGAGAAAAAAGTGAAAGCTCCAATTGTAATTGGCCGTGATCATTTAGATTGCGGTTCTGTAGCGAGTCCCAACAGAGAAACTGAAAGTATGAAAGATGGCAGTGATGCCGTTTCTGACTGGCCTTTGTTAAATGCCATGATCAACATTAATAATGGTGCAAGCTGGATTTCTCTTCATCACGGTGGTGGTGTAGGAATGGGTTATTCGCAGCATTCCGGCATGGTGATTGTGTGTGATGGAACAGCTGAAATGGATGTTCGACTTTCACGAGTATTAAACTCCGATTCCGGGATGGGAATAGTTCGTCACGCAGATGCAGGGTATGACATTGCTTTGGATATTGCTAAAAATTCAGAGACCAAGATTAAGTTTCCATCACTATGATAAAAACCTACATCCACTTAAATGAAATATTAACTTTGCAAGGTGCTCATGACAAAGATGGGAGAAATTTAAAACCTTCAGATTTAAGTCTCATTGCGGATGGTGCTATTGTTTTTGATGATTCAAAAATTTTATGGATCGGACAATCTAGTGATTTACCGCTGGAATATCGTAATAATGCCATCAATTTAAAAGATCACGTACTCACTCCAGAGCTTGTAGACTCTCATACTCACGTTGTTTTTGGCGGTAATAGGGCCCAGGAATATGCTGATCGTTTAAATGGGATGAGTTACGAAGATATTGCTAAGCGTGGCGGCGGAATTCTGTTCACAATGACTGAAACGCAAAAACTTACCTCTGATGAATTATTGAAACTCGCCATTACAAGAATTAATTCTATTCACAGTTACGGAGTTGGAACAATTGAAGTGAAGTCTGGTTATGGCCTTGATTACCAGAAAGAAAAAGAATTAACTCTGATTATTGCTGATTTAAAAAAACACTTTTCACCCAATGTTCAAATTTTTAATACCTTTCTTGCAGCACACGATGTTCCTCGCAATTTTAAATCATCTAGTCATTATCTTTCAGAGGTTGTGTTGCCACTTCTTCAAGAGCTTGCTCCCCTTAAGATTATTGATGCAGTAGATATCTTCCATGAAAAAAATTATTTCACAGATGCAGATACTAGAGCACTTTTTAACCTTGCACAGAATTTGGAAATACCAATAAAAATTCATGCTGATGAATTAAATACCAATCGAGGAGCTGAACTCGCTGTTTCATACAATGCTTTAAGTGCTGATCATTTGCTAAAAATCTCCGATGAGGGAATTAAGGCACTTGCTACTTCCAAGACAGTAGCAACCTTATTACCTGGGACAGCCTTTTTTTTGGGTAAGCCACTGGCTCCGGCCCGCAAAATGCTGGATCAAAATGTCAAAGTTGCAATTGCCTCTGACTATAATCCAGGCTCATGTCATTGCGATAATGTTCTGATGATCGCTTCGATTGCTGCTGCTCAATTAAAACTCAATCAAACTGAATTATGGTGTGGTATCACTCACAATGCTGCTCATGCTTTAGGTAAATTTAATCAAGGGGTTTTAGCTGTCGCAAAGGCACCTAGGTTCTCTTTATTTAAAGCAGAGAGTTTGTCACATATCACATATCACTGGGGCAAAAACTTTTCGGTTAGTTTGCCTTAAGATTTTCTTCGATTAATGCCAGGAATTTTTCATCCATAAAATTATGAATTCGCTTACTTACGAAAAATACTTTTCCATGATGAAAAGCCAAGGTGACTGGATAAGTTGAGACTAAAAACTTATTGGCTAAGAAACTATTAGGATCAATAGCAGATTCAAAATTTAATTTGTACTTGGCTTCAGTTTTAGCCACTAATTGCTCAGGATTTTCTTCGTCTCCGTTTATTCCAATAACTTTCACTTTTCCTTTAAATCTCGTCTGAAATTCCACCAAGCTGGGAAACTCCTTAAGGCAAGGAACGCACCAAGATGCCCAGAAATTAAGCAGAATAATTGGCTCTTTTTCATTCTTGAGTTCGATACTCGTACTTTTTGTCGTAGTTAATTTAAGCCCTTGGAAGGCGGACTCATAGACCGAGTGCTTTTGTTTATCTTGATCTACTTGTTCAGCATTAAGATGAAAAGTGTCCCAAAGAATTTGTGTGGAAAGAAATCCGCTAAATGCCATAATAAAGAGAAGAATTGGGATATATTTTTTAAAGCTTTTCTGACCCATAGTTGGACAAGTATATCTCAAAAAATAAGGATTATGAAGTTTAGGCAAAGACTAACCACTTTAAAAAATGACCTAAATTTGCTCATGCAGCAGAAAGGGCAGTCTCTGGTGGAATTTGTGCTCTTATTGGCCGTGATCTCCATGCTTTCCTATAGTTTTGTGGCGGTTATGAATAGTAACTTAGGCTCCTATTGGGAACATTGCGTGAATATTGTCGTGAACGATGGCGATACCACTAAACCTAAACTCACCATTGATTAATAATGAAACAAGGATGATTCATGAGCTTTCTATTGGCCATCGATCAAGGCACAACTGGATCCACATCGCTTCTGATTGATGCTAAAAACTTTACTGTCATCGATAAAGAGAAAATTGATTACCGACAAATTTATCCTAAACCTTCTTGGGTGGAACATGATCTGGAAGATATTTGGAATTCCGTTTCTCAATCCATTTCGACCCTACTTAAACGACGTAATGTAGATACTAAAAAAATCATCGCCATCGGTATTACTAATCAGCGTGAAACTACTTGTGCCTACGATAAGAAAGGCAAACCTTTGCATCATGCTATTGTTTGGCAAGATCGCCGAACCTCAGCGTACTGTGATGAACGAAGAGCCGATTATAATAAAGTCTGCCAAAAGAAAACCGGCCTTCCTCTGGATTCTTATTTTTCAGGTACAAAGATGCGCTGGTTTCTAGACAATATTCCCGCGGTGAAAGTTGCCAATGATGTTGGTGATCTTTTAATGTCAACAGTAGATACTTTTCTACTCTATCGACTGACTAATTGTAAGTCCTATGCAACAGAAGCTTCTAATGCTTCAAGAACGCTTCTAATGAATCTTGAAACATTTAATTGGGATAATGATCTTTTGAATTTTTTCGGAATTGATCGTCAGGTACTGCCTGAAATAAAAGAATCATTTACTAACTTTGGAGTAACCCAAGGATGTTCATTTCTTCCTGATGGTATTCCCATTCTTTCAATTCTTGGCGATCAACAAGCAGCTTTATTTGGTCAAGCCTGCGTTCATGTAGGAGATATTAAATGCACGTACGGCACTGGGGCATTTTTATTATTAAATATTGGTGAAAAAATTATTCATTCCCAAACAGGCCTATTAACAACCGCTGCTTATTCATTTAAGGGTAAAAAGATTTATGCGCTCGAAGGAGCCGCTTACATTGCTGGTGCTGCTGTACAATTTTTGCGAGATAATTTAAAAACTATTCAACATTCAAGTGATGTTGAGCCACTGGCCAGAGAAGTGAAAGATCTTTCCCAAATGGAACATGTGCTTTTCATGCCTTTCTTTACTGGTATTGGAACGCCTTATTGGAATTCAGAAGCTAAAGCCGCTATACTTGGCTTAACTCGAGGAACAACCAATGCCCATATCGCTCGCGCCTGTCTGGAAGGCATCGCTTTATCTGTTAATGATTCCGTTACTAGTTTCAAAAAAGATTTCTCACACTTAAATGATATTCGTGTCGACGGAGGAGCCGCGGCGAATGATCTTCTGATGCAAATGCAGTCCAATTTTTCACAAAAAAATATTTTGCGACCTGAAGTTATCGATACCACAGCTTATGGCGTAGCCATGGGGGCGATGGTGGGTAGAGGCGAAATTAACATAGAAGATTTGAGTAAATATTGGAAGTTACAAAAAGAATTTAAGCAAGAATCAAATAATTATTATTCTAAGAAAAAAGATCTTTGGGATAATTCTATTAAAAAATTATTTTTTTAAGATTATTTGAACAATAACTCTTTAAGCTCACAGGCCTTGGTAATACCAATGAGATTTAACTTATACTTTCCTTTCAAGTCATCAGCGGCGCGCTTTGAAGTAATAACTCGCTTGTAATTCATCTGGGCAACTTCTTTTAAGCGCATTTCCATCATTGGCACAGATCGGACTTCACCGGTTAAACCAACTTCACCCAAAAACAAGGTTTCATTATCGATAGCCGTGGCGTAGTAAGAGCTTAAAAGAGACGCAATAACAGAAAGATCATTTTCACGCGTTGAAAGTTTCATGCCTCCCACTACGTTCACATAAATATCATTATACGAAAGAGGAATACCTAAATACTTATCAATTACTGCAACTAATAAAGCGACTCGATTTGTATCAAGGCCCTGAGTTGTTCGTCGTCCAACAGCAAATTTATTTTCAACCACCAGCGCTTGAATTTCTACAAAAAGAGAGCGGGAGCCTTCAAGAATACAAGTGATGGATCTGCCATAGGATCCCGGCAACGATTGCTCTAGAAAATACTGAGATGGATTTTTAATTTCAACCAATCCCGTTTCTTGCATTTCAAAGATTCCTACCTCGTTAGTATTTCCGAAACGGTTCTTCATAACCCGGAGCATGCGATATTGTCCTAATTGATCACCCTCGAAATAGACCACGGTATCAACCATGTGCTCTAAAACTTTAGGTCCAGCGATCTGACCTTCTTTAGTGACATGACCAACGATAAAGCATGTTAAATTATAAGCTTTGGCATAATTCATAAGCTCATAGGTTACTTCTCTTATTTGAGTCAGTGTGCCAGCTGCCGATTCTACTTGATTTGAATGCGTAGTTTGAATGGAATCAAGAACAAGAAATTTTGGATTTAAAATTTTTACTTGTTCCAGGATCTTTTGCCAATTCGTTTCATTGTAAATGTAAAAACCGTCGTTTCCCACACCAAGACGCTTTGAGCGGCTAGCAACTTGTGACTCTGATTCTTCTCCACTTACATAGAGTATCTTTTCATCCTTATATTCATTTAGAAGTTTTCCACAAACTTCCATTAGTAATGTGGATTTGCCAATGCCTGGTTCCCCACCAATCAAAGTTAATGAACCAATCGTCACTCCACCACCCATGACTCGGTCAAATTCACCAATCTTAGTTAAATAACGTTCTACAGTTTCATGTTCAACTTGGTTTATTGTTTTAGGTTTTGATTCACGGCCTAGAATTGATTTTGGTGCGGCTTTTGATGGTTTAAAAGTTTCTTCTTCAGAAAATGAATTCCATTGATTACACTCAGGACATTTTCCTAACCATTTTGCTGTCTGGTAACCACAATCCTGACATGTAAAAACGGTTTTAATCTTGGCCATGCTATTCCCCAATCATTGTTAATAATTTCTTTTCAGTAATTATCAGAATATTCAAGTCCTTGGCCTTCACAAACTTACTGGAAGTACTATCTGTTTCATTTGTGATAAGGTAGCTGGTATTTTTTGAAACAGAGCCAACCATAACTCCACCATTTTTCTTAATTAATTTTTCAAATTCTCCACGGGGCATAGATAATTCGCCGGTTATGCAAAACTTTAAATCCTTTAGTGGCCCTTCACCCGTATTAATTTCATCGGCTTTGATTTTTACACCCAGCTTAATTAACTCTTTGATCAAATCTTTTTTCAATTTAATGGATTCAATAAACGTTTGTGAGGATTTTTCTGCAAAGCCCTCAATCTTCATCATTTTATCCAGATCAAGTGCCATAATCTTTTCGATCGTATTATATCCTTGAGCGATAATCTTTTCACTCTTGGTTATGGAGACACCCTCAACTCCAATTGCCGAGATAAATTGGGCCAGCGTTTGGTCCAGGCTTTTTTGAATATTTTCATACATTTTAGTAGCAAGCTTATCTTTAACTTTATCAAGAATCAGAAAATCATCTACTTTAAGTTTGTAAATGTCGGGAATTGTCTCAACTAATCCTTTGCCCATCATTTCATCGAGACGTTTGTCGGACAAATCATCAATGCCTGATTTTTGGATATAGTTTAATATTTCTTCTTTTACTTTTGCCGGACAATTCAGGTTTTCACAATAAAGCCAGATATCCTGAACGATTAGTTTGTTTTTACAGCTTGGACAATGTTTAGGATAAGTGAAGTGACCTTGGGATTTCTCGACTATTCCAAGAAACTTAGGAATGACTTCACCAGAACGAATGATTTCAATTTTGTCCCCGCTTTTTAATTCAAAGTTTTGAACCATGCCAAAATTGTGCAATGTCACTCTTGATATCATGGCACCTGATAACTCCACAGGTTCAACCATGGCAACAGGTGTAAGGGTCCCATTTCGAGATACGCCCCATTCAATTTTCTTTATCTCGGTAACTTTAGTGTCACCAGCAAATTTGAAGGCAATTTTATAACGTGGATGATGTGACGTTTCACCTAGTTCTGCATGAAGTTTCAAATCATCATAAATAAAGACAAGTCCATCTACGAGATAGTCCCCTTTAACCATGAAGTCTTTTGCTTCTTGAATTCTTTTTTCGACATCTTTTTTACTTTTATGGATTTCAAATTCTGGTAGTGAAAAACCAATCTCTTGAAGCTTATCTAGTTTTTGCTGTTCTTTTTTATATTTTTGTTCGTTGATCAAATCAAAAGCTTTAAAACTTAAATAACTTGCAAGCTGAATATTTTCTTTCCGCCCCAGCAGTCCGGCAACAATATTTCTTTGCGAGGTTGGCTTTTCTAAACCTAGTTTTTCCATCTCTCTAGACAAATGAAAGAAATTAGCTTCAATACAAAAAATCTCACCTCTTACTTCAATTTCATCTTGAATTGGAATCGCTTTTGGAATATCGGCGATAAACATAGCTTTCTTTGTTATATTCTCGCCAAAAGAACCATCCCCTCTGGTTTTTGCCATCACCAGATGTCCCTCTTTATAAATTAAAGAACAGCTTGATCCATCAATTTTAAAAATGCTAATCACATCTTCTTTATCAATCCACTTATAAAGATCTTTCTCTTCATAGGTTTTATCCAAAGAAAGCATCTTTTTTTGATGGGCCACTTTCAAGTTAGAATCAACCTGCATGTGTCCAACTAATTTAAGTATGGGATTTTCAGCGTCTAGTTTTTTAAGTTCGTCCTCAAGCTTATCGTAAGCCTCATCTGAAATCTCAGCTTTGCCACGATAATAGAGTTCTTTATGATAAAGAATAAGCCTCTCTAATTCTTGAATACGATTTACTTTCATGGGGCTCATTATAGATACTAGAAAGCCTATCGAAAAGTCTCTATCTGTCAGATCATAAAAACAAATTTATCAAAAATTGAATGAGGCTCCAGCTTTAAACTTTAAATTATCATGAAATGATATCTCTTTGAAATCCGACTTTGTTTTAGCCTTTCCAGATAATGTCCCAATCGATCCATCAAGCGTCATACGAGGAGTATATTGATACTTTGCTCCCACTTCTAAATCCAACAGAGAGACACTATTTGAATACCGATAAATATCATCAGAATCTTTAAAAGAAGGAAATGGAATAAAATCAGCACGAACATTAAAGCGGTACTGACGATTTATAGGGATGTTTGCCGCAACCCCTAAGAGTACTCCAGATATCTCACTTTTTCCAAAACCATCATTTTTTGAATAATCTAGGTCAAAAGTGTAATTGGCATAACCACCGTAAATGTCAATTTGTGGGCCGTAAAAAAAACCAATCGGAAGATACTTATATCCACCAGTTATTTTTAAAATTCCAAAGTTTGCATTAAGTGTAGATTTCTCTGGATTTCCCGATGTTTTAGAAAGTGTTCCCGCTGACCGAGCTACCTCTAAAGCAATGAAATATTGACGAGTAATCCACCCTTCCCCTCTAAAATCAAAGCCAAATAATTTTCCCGATATGCGCTTAGATCCTGTTGGAGTAGTAGTGTCTATACTTGAGGATGAACTAAAAAGAGCTAAGGACAAGATTCCAAGCCTTCCTGGTTCCTCATTTGCTTTATCATCCAAGGACTGATCAGTAATACCGTCTTGTCTCATTGGCTCAAGACGTACCCAGTCTCCAGGAGCGAGCTTCTTGTCTGATTTGTAAATTTTAACCATTCCAAAAGCTTGATTATCAGAAATATTAAATATTTTACCCTCTGCAAGGAGCGTTGTATCCCAGTCTACTATTTTATGCAGCAATGGATGCTTCATCTTTGTAACCGGACGTTTTACAATGAAGCTTTGTCCTTCAAAGATGGGATAGCCTTTACCAACATCGAGGGTGAGTTGGTCACCTAGTATGCCATTTATTTTTGCATCATATGGAATTGTTTTTGAATAGATCTCAAGCCAATCACTAACCGTTTGGGCAATAGTTTCAACATTATCTGTTGTAAGTACCGTTTTTTCGCTGAAATAAATATCTTCACCATTTTCACCGTAAATTTCCATCTGAACTTCGACACCACTAATATCATTAACTAAGGCCACTCTGATTAAAGATCCAGCCTGAAGTTTTTCAGAAACTGTTTTTAATACGTCCTTTTGTTTTAAATATTGAGGTAAGTTTTCACTGTAGCGACTAAAAACACTCACCATACTGGAGTTAGAAATATAGGTGCACCAATTACTTTTCTTTAAATTCTGTTCCACGGCTTCAAATACTTTAAATCCAATTGCGCCACCAACACTGTCCGTTATCGGCAAAAGGGTACATCTTCTCATTGAAGGTTGAGCGAAACTACTAAAAGAAAAAAGTAATAATAACAGTAAAATATATTTCATATGTACTTTGGTAATTCTGGTGGTTCGACTATTTTTTTAAGATCAACAGGATTTTTTTCATACAGATCGACTAGCATACGAAGTTCATTATTTTCTTCTTTTAATTGTCTTATCTGAGATTTCAATAATTCTGCTTCAAGCTTTATGCGCAGAATTTCTTCTTCTTCTTTGAGTTTGACTCGTTCAGAGCTCGCGACATAAATAAAATACTTTCCATCCTCTTCTTTGTATTTGAGGATATTAGTCTTGATGTGGCGACGAATAGTAGAAACTGAAACTTTTTTATAAAGTGAGTAGTCAGCAATAGTTAACCAGACCCCGTCCGTGGTATGCATTCATCCTCCTATGGATTAATCTTAATGATAAAGAATCCGATGAATAAGTGCAAAATCTAATATAAAGTTGAGCAATGAAGTCAGTTGATTTAAACGAACTAAAAAATAAAAAAATAGCCTTGGTTTTATCTGGAGGCGTAGTTAAGGCAGCAGCGTGGCACCTCGGAGTGACTCATGCACTGGAAGAATTGGGATTTTACCTTAAAAGTAATAAAAACTCTTCTTTAGATCATTCTCTTAATCAAAGAAGTCTTGAAATCGGAACTTACGTTGGCTCTAGTGCTGGGGCCATGATTTGTGTTTATCTGGCAAGTGGCTATACACCCCAAGATATTATACAGGCTACACTAGGAATTAAGGGTTCTAAGATTCGCGGCATCACTTACAAAGATATGTTCACGATTCAACGTCCTGATATTAAAGCTCCTAAAAGCGGCTTATATCATCCACTGGAAGGTTTTCCAACTTTTCTTCAAAACATCCTTAAGCCATTTGTTTCAGTGCCTGGTTTATTCTCTACCGAAGGCGTCCGTAATTATCTTTTAGAAAATGTTATAGAAAAAGATACTTTCGAAGATTTTGTCGCTGACTTATTTATAGTTGCAACTCAACTTGATCACTCGAGAAAAGTAATCTTCAGTAAATATAATTATCCCAATCCAAGTCACGATTCAACTTCAGTTTACTATACTGGAACCAATGTCTCACATGCAGCGGCTGCCAGCATGAGTGTTCCTCCATTTTATTGTCCTTATCCCATTAAAAATCCAATCACTAAGGGTATTGATTACTACATCGATGGAGAGATTCGAGAAACACTTTCTACTCATGTTGCAGAAGATAATGGATGTGAAGTCATTATCAGCTCATGGACTCATACACCTTATCATTTCCATGATGAAGTTGGTTCGCTGGTAAATTACGGTTTACAACCAATAGCCCTACAATCAATTTATTTAATGATTCAGAAAAAAATTGTCGCCTCAAGAGCAGAAAGAGCAAAAGCCATCGACATCATGGACTCGGTTAATGATTATATGAAAAAAGAAAAGTTTTCTAATACTCATAGACGGGAAATTATGGCGCTTCTTCAACGTAAACTACACATCAACCCAAAAGTTAGATTAATAGATATTTACCCCGATCATCATGATTATAAACTTTTCTTTGCTAATTCATTTTCTCTAAATTCAAAAGTTTCTGCACATGCTGTAGAGGCTGGTTATAAGAGAACTATGCAGATTTTGAGTCCTAGATGATTTACAAGTATCTCCTAATCTCTAGCTTGATTTTATGGTGGGTCACGGCTTCAGATCCTCATTTTGGAACCGATTTATCTTGGACCCCAATTCCCAAGCAAAAACAGGATAATGTTCGTGAGCTTCCGTGGATGTCAAATGACTCCTTTAAAGATTATCTTTTAGACAAAGATGATCGCGTCTCAAACAGGTTTCCGATAACAAATTATTATTACCCAACCGTCAATTTTTGGTTTTTAATCTATACCCAATTTGATGCAAGTCATGTTGTTATTCACGATAAAACGAATTTATCTATGATCTATAAAGTTTTGGATTTTTCATCTCTACAAGCCAAAGATTTACCAAAAAATACCTTATACGTTCTTCAACAAAAAATTTCTGATGAAAAAATTAATATAATTAAAAAAAATCTACATTATCTTTTCGAAAACCCATTTAGCCTTGAGCCAGAATCAAAAATAATTTATAGACTCTTGAGTAATGCAGGAATTAAGCTACCTTTGGGAAAACTGGCGAGAGCTGCATTCTTTAATAACTTAAAAAATAATATTAGAACTCAAGCAGGACAGCGTAATTTTATCCGTGATGGAATAATACGTTCTCTCCCCTATAAACCTTTTTTAACAAAATATTTTTCGGAACATAATCTACCACCCGAACTTTTGGCCGTACCTTTTCTTGAATCGAGCTTTAATCCAAAAGCCGAATCAAAAGTGGGTGCCTTGGGTGTATGGCAGTTCATGCCTCTTATTAGTAGTTATTATGTCCCAAAAAAGAATCTACGTTACGATTATCGTTCCAATATTGGAGTTGCTTCGGTGGCTGCCGCTTTTTTAATGAAGGAAAACTTTCAATTGATGAAGTCTTGGGATCTCGCAGTTACGGCCTATAATTCGGGAACTAAGCATCTGTTAAAGACACGACGAGAACTTGCTTTCAAGAAGACTAAAATTGACCTTGAAATGATTATAAAAAGCAGTGATTCACAGCATTTCGGATTTGCTTCTAAAAATTTTTATAGTGAGTTTTTAGCTTTGGTACATGCACTGGCCTATGAAGAGGAGCTATTTAATGATATCCATAAAGATGATCGTTACAATGTCGATGATGAATTACATTTTTATCTTTTAAAATGTTCACTTAGATTAGATAAACACCTAAAAAGGTCACATCTAAATGATATCCTTTATCATAGCCATCATATTAAAGATGAAAATAAGGCTTATCCCAGAGGTTTAATTGTTACAAGCAAAGAAAATTTACCATTGAATAAGTTTTTGAAATTACAATTTCATCATTTGCTTGCTAAAAAACCTAAAGATTGGGCAGCTCTTTTAGGGAATCAAAGTTGTTCAACCAAATAAGTATTTGGAGAACAGTAAGAGTTTAAGAACTGGATTGATCCGTCTTGATATCTAATTTTAACATTAATTTTCGCATCCGCTGAAAGATCCGATGAGCTTTGACTTTCGCCAACTATAATTACTTTCTGGGTTTTACTGCTGATTGAATCATAGAATTTACCATCTGAATCTAACATCTGAGTGTAAGTCATTAAAGAAGAAGCCACTGACTCTGCAGCTACCTCTACGTTCTCAGCTTTTTTATTTAAGTTTACCTGCACCAAGCATCTGTTTCCTAGTTTTGCACCCTCAACATTAGAGAGAATAAACCGCATTAAATTTTCAGAAGGAACTGTGACATTATTATTATCCCGAATTCCAACAAAAAGCGGTTCACTTTGATGATTAAGTTCAAGATAACGACGACCGGCAAGGTGAGAAGAACCAAAATTCAGCTTATACGTATGATTGTTAATTTTTTTTGCATAGGAATCACTTGCAAAAATTCTTACCTGATCTTCCGAAATAATAAGTGGAGAGCTTTCTTTGGCCAATAAGTCTTCTTCGTAAATTTTTACCTTTTCATTTACAACATCTTCATAAAAATTAGCATCATATGTAATTTCATTCTCATGAACATGAACAATCTTTTTGATGATTTCTCCATTACTATGGTGATAAGACAAAAGTGCATTTCCAGCCTTAACGCCAACAAATAATTGATATCTAAAGTCTTCATTATCAGTACGTCTTAAATCACCATCAAGCTTAATAACATCACCAAATGGGATATCGATTTTGGCCACTTCAGTTTCATCATCTAATTCAACCAAAAGTGCTCCAACACTGCCTCTTCTCTCATAAACTGCTTGAAATTTATTGAAAGTGTCTTCTTGAATCATTGGAATTGTCACAGCACTCTGACCTTCTTCCATAATGATTTCTGTAGATGTAGGAACAAAACCCCTTTTTAACATCGTTACCGATCGAGTCATTTTAGGCTGGCTTAATAGACTTTCAATACTAATTTCACCAGAACCATAGTCTTCCTGGGCTTCGGATAAATCATCCTGAAAGCGAATTTCAAAGCCTTGAAGTTTTTCGTTTGAATTCAGATCACTTCCGACAGCAGCTACTAATAATTCCATAGAATAATTTGTGACAACTGACGCTGTATTCGTCACTTCTTGAGGAACAACTGCTTCAGGACTTACCATCTTTTGGGTGTCACTTACTTTATATGATAATGATTTAGTGAAGTTAGAATTGTGACTAGTCACCTTTTTAACAGATGTAATTGATACAGACTTTATATCCGCATTTGCTTTTGCGTAGTCAAAAGCGATTATTGCTGAAGCTTGATTCTTCAAAGGTTCTTTATTTAAAATCTCCGGCGTTGGAGAGCTCACTAAGCCTTGAGTAGTCAATTTGGCTGGGTAGTCAAAAAATTCTGGTTCAGTGTCTGTTTTTTCAGGAATTGGAGAGGACTCCGATCTTTCCTCAATCAGATCTGCCACATTTTGATTTTCAACTTCATTATTTAAAACAACTTCAAAATTCTTTTTTTCATTATTTTCTTTTTCGACCTTAGGATTCATTTCTTTTTCTGTAATCTTTTGAGTTTGTTTATATTCAAAAATTTCAGGCTCTACTTCTTCTGTTACAGCTTGAGTCGTTTTGATTTCATCAGTCACTTCTTCAGCTTTAGCAACGATGGGCTCTTGAAAACTAAATTCTTTGTAACTTGCAACCAAATTTACTGGTTGATCGTTTTTTATTATCACTTTAGAAAGCTTAATTGGCTCATGGAAAGGAAGCTCATTTTTTTGTAAAATCTCTATTTTTTCCAATGGAACTTCGATCACCTTACTAACTTTTATAGTTTCTACATCTTTAGCAATTTTCACTAATTTAACTATTTTAGCTTCGACAGGTATTTGAATATTAGCAAACGTAACATCAGGTTCTGAAACAATCGATGTGGTAACTGTGCGAATTATTGGAGCGTCTGAAAAGGCATCTAAGTATGAGGTTGAAAAATGAATGGTTTGAACTTCCGGAAGAGTAAAACGCACGACAACCGTACCTAATACAAGGTAACAAAAGACCGTGAAATAAACGCACATCCGTGTAAGCATATAAGACATAATCAGGATTATTTTACGTTATTCTCAGTTTTTCTACAGTCGGCAAAAACGGTTGTTCCTATTTAGTGAATAACCATTACGTGAATACTCATGACTAGTTGGCATGGACTGGCCCTATAGGGGCAACTTTAAGAAAGCTAGAGTGTTTTGATTGGATTTAAGGCTAGCCATAAAAAAGCCCTCTTTCGAGGGCTTTTTTTTATTTCAAATTTGCGAGTCGAATTCGTAGTTCAGCTCTTTCAAGCTTTCTGCGGAACTTAATTAGGTCCACATCACTAAGAGATACTTTTCCAGATAGACGGTCAGTAGCTTTTGACTTTGCAGACTTCGCTCTTTCCATATCGATATCTTCGGCTCTTTCAGAAGTGAATGAAAGAATAGTTACGGTATCTTTTAAAACTCGGCAAAGACCTGCAGTCACTGAATAGTGACGAGCTCCCATTGAAGTTTTAACTGTCATAAGCCCTGTACTCAATTCAGTTAAGATATGAGTATGTTCAGGGAGGATATTAATCTCTCCCCTGACTGTAGGTATTACGATGTCATTACACTCAAGATCTTTAATTACTACTCCCTTAGGAGTGAAAATATTGAGTTTAAAACCGGCCATAATTACTTCCCTTCAGATAGCTTCTTGGCTTTCTCGAAAACCATGTCTAGTCCACCAACCAGGTAGAAAGCTTGTTCAGGAAGGTGATCTACTTCACCGGCAAGAACAGCTTTGAAACCCTTAATAGTGTCTTCGATTTTCACGAATTGCCCTGGGATACCAGTGAACTGCTCAGCAACGAAGAACGGCTGAGACAAGAATCTCTGAATCTTACGAGCGCGACCAACTAGCTTCTTATCATCTTCAGATAATTCATCCATACCAAGAATGGCGATGATATCTTGAAGTTCTTTATATTTTTGAAGAACAGACTGAACCTGACGAGCAACAGCGTAGTGTTCTTCGCCAACAACATCTGGAGTAAGAATCGTCGAAGATGAAGAAAGAGGATCTACCGCAGGGTAAATTCCAAGCTCTGCAATTTGACGAGACAATTCAGTAGTTGCATCCAAGTGAGCAAACGTAGTTGCTGGAGCTGGATCGGTATAGTCATCCGCAGGTACGTATACAGCTTGAATAGATGTAATTGATCCATCTTTTGTCGATGTAATACGCTCTTGCATGGCACCCATTTCAGTCGTCAATGTTGGTTGGTAACCCACTGCTGAAGGAATACGACCAAGAAGTGCTGACACTTCAGATCCCGCTTGTGTAAAACGGAAAATATTATCTACGAAAAAGAGTACGTCTTGTTTTTCTTCGTCACGGAAATATTCCGCAAGTGAAAGACCTGTAAGAGCAACTCGAGCACGTGCTCCAGGTGGCTCGTTCATCTGGCCGTAGCACAGAGCAGTTTTTTTAAGAACTCCAGAATCCTTCATTTCGTGCCAAAGATCGTTACCCTCACGAGTACGCTCTCCCACACCAGCGAAAACTGAGAAGCCCCCGTGTTGAGTAGCGATGTTGTTAATAAGTTCCATAATTAGAACTGTCTTACCAACTCCAGCTCCACCGAAAAGACCAATCTTTCCACCCTTAAGATAAGGAGCAAGAAGATCGATTACTTTAATACCAGTAAAGAAAGTTTCTTTTTTAGTAGATTGGTCTGCAAACTTTGGAGCTGCTCTATGAATAGGGTAGCTTTTCTTGTTTCCAATTGGACCAGCTTCATCAACCGGTTCACCAATAACGTTAATAATACGACCAAGACATTCACGACCTACTGGTGCTTGAATTTGCGCCCCAGTGTCCTTAACTATCTGCCCGCGAGATAAACCTTCAGTTGCATCCATAGCGATACATCTAACCATGTTGTTACCAAGGTGTGATGCTACTTCAACAGTGAGGTTTCCTTCTCCGCCAGATAGTGTCTTGTTCGTAATTTTGAGAGCATTGTAAAGTGCTGGAAGTTTGCCATTTGCAAACTCAACATCAATTACAGGTCCCAACACCTGACGAATTACACCTGTGTTTTCCATTTAATGGCTCCTTAACCGTTCAGAGACTCGGCACCAGAAACAACTTCGATTAACTCAGTTGTAATTTTTGCCTGTCTCAACTTATTCATTTTTAACGAAAGCTTCTTAATCACTTCTTTACTGTTCTTAGACGCGTTTTCCATAGCGTTCATACGACTTCCGTGTTCCGAAGCGATAGCATCACAAATACAGGTATAAACTGTTGTGAGGTAAACTTCAGGAACCAATGTATCAAGAATTTCTTCTGCACTTGGATCGTATTTAAAATCGTATGGATACTTAGTCTTAATTTCTTCTTTTACTGAAGCAGATACCTGCATTGGTAGAAGTTGTCTAACGATAGAATCGAAAGCAATAGCGGAAACGAAAGAGTTATACGCAATGTACACTTTTCCAATTTCTCCATTGATAAATAAACTACCTAGCTCTTCCGCAATCTTTCTCACTTCATCATAAGAAGCTTCGTTTTTAGAGAAAGTATAAGTTTTGCCAGAATTTACTTCCTTAGAAATAAGGTCTCTGACTTTTTTACCAATCCATAAAAATTTAAGATCTTCATCTTTGTTTTCACCGATGAATCTTCTTACGTTCTTTGCCAGAGATGAATTATATCCTCCGCAAAGGCCTTTATCAGAAGAAACAACCAGTACTACAGCTTGTTTATTATTCTTAGGTAAGAAATATTCATTGGTGTAGTTCTGGGCCAAAGCTGAAACTGTACGAACAGTTCCTTCTAGCTCAGTTGAATATGGACGAAGACCCAAGATGCGGATTTGAGCTTTGCTTAGCTTCGCAGCTGAAACAAGCTTCATCGCCTTTGTGATCTTAAAAGTACCTTTGGTACTCTTGATCTTTTTCTTGAGTTCTTTAATATTTGCCATTTTCTTTAATCCTTAAAATTAAACCTTATAGCTACTAACGAAAGCCTTAATTGCTTCAACCAATTTAGACTCACTTTCAGGTGACATTTGGTTTTCAGCTTTCATCGTCTTCATTAAGTCACCATTACGTGAGTGTAAAGAAGAGTGAAGATCAGCTTCAGCATTACGGATTTTGTTAACAGGAATTGAATCGAAATAACCTTTAGTAGCAGCGAAGATACTTACAGATTGATCGATAACATCCATTGGTGAGTACTGAGCTTGCTTAAGAAGTTCTACTAAACGAGCACCACGGTTAAGCTGTCTCTGAGTCGCTTCATCTAGGTCAGAACCGAACTGAGCAAAAGCTGCAAGTTCACGGTACTGAGCAAGATCCAGACGAAGTGTACCAGCAACTTTTTTCATGGCTTTAACTTGTGCAGCACCACCCACTCGAGAAACTGAAAGACCCACGTTTACCGCTGGACGAATACCAGAATTGAATAAATCCGACTCAAGGTAGATCTGACCATCAGTAATCGAAATTACGTTTGTAGGAATGTAAGCAGCAACGTCACCCTCTTGAGTTTCGATAATTGGAAGAGCTGTTAATGAACCACCACCCAAAGCATCGTTAACTTTACATGCACGCTCTAAAAGACGTGAGTGAATGTAGAATACGTCTCCAGGGAAAGCTTCACGGCCTGGTGGACGACGAAGAAGAAGAGAAAGCTGACGGTAAGCTTGTGATTGTTTTGTTAAATCATCATAAACGATCAAAGCGTGCTTACCTTGGTCACGGTAGTACTCACCCATTGTACAACCAGTGTACGGAGCTAGATACTGAAGTGGAGCTGAGTGAGAAGCAGTAGCTGAAACGATGATTGTATACTCTAGAGCGCCGGCTTCCATTAGTTTCTGGTAAACCTGACGAACTGTAGATTGTTTCTGACCGATAGCTACGTAAACACACACAACATCTTTACCTTTTTGGTTGATGATGGTGTCGATGGCCACAGCTGTTTTACCAGTCTTACGGTCACCAATGATAAGTTCACGTTGACCACGACCGATTGGAATCATAGCATCGATGGCTTTAATACCAGTCTGCATTGGCTCGTGAACTGATTTACGAGCAATAATTCCTGGAGCTTTAATTTCAACGTTACGAAATTCTTTTGTGTTAATTTCACCGGCACCGTCAATTGGCTCACCGATAGCGTTAACTACGCGGCCAAGAAGAGCGTTACCAACTGGAACTGAAACGATTTTTTCAGTGCGCTTAACAGTTGAACCTTCTTTAATTTTTGCATCTTCACCTAGAACCACGATTCCAACGTTGTTGGTTTCAAGGTTAAGTACCATTCCCTTAACTCCGCCTTCGAACTCAACAAGCTCGCCGGCAAGAACGTTTTTAAGACCAAAAACGCGGGCCACACCATCACCGATGGTTAGTACTGTTCCAATTTCATTCATCTGAAGGCGCGATTCAAAGTTTGCAATGCGCTCTTTGATGATTCCTGTAATTTCTTCAGGTCTAATTGATGTAGTCATCAGAGTTCCTTCCCTTTAGGGTTTATTATTCGCTAAGAATTGATTGTTTAAATTGTTCTAATTGATTATCTATAGAAGCATCTAGCTGAAGATCTTCAACAGTCACTTTATAACCAGCACTGATTTTAGAGTTTTGAATGTAAGACAATTGTGGCTCACGACCAATTTTTTTCTTCAGAAATGTTTCAATTTTTGTTTTAAAAACAGGATCAATTTCAGCACTATTGCCTTCAATCGTTCCTTTCATGAAACCTCTTCTCTCATCATCAATAACGATGATTTCTTTAATTATGAGAGGAAGAATTCCAATTCGTTTTTCATCGATTAAGTATTTAACAGCTTCAGTGGCAAGCGTTGAAAGTGAAAGCTTTTTAGCTACTTCAATAAAAATAGCCTTCTTTTCTTCCATCGTGAAAACGTCTAAAAACAAAACGTTCTCAAGATCATTAGACTTATTTATCACTTCAGTTAATTTGATCATTTCATCAGCAATCTTTAGATTCTGATCATCACCAAGTTCAAGAATTGATTTGGCGTAAACTTTTGCAACTAATTGCTCTTTCATTATTGTAATCCTTGCAACATTTTCGAAGAAACTTTTCCTTGGAAATCTTTATTGTTTTTGATTGTTGATTTTGTTTTCGCAATTACTTGCTCAAGAAGTTCAGCGTTCAAATCATTCATCATGGCTTTTTTATCAGCTTGAACTTTTGAGGCAGCATCAACTTTAAGCTTTCCAATCTTATCTTCCACATCTTTTGAAAGCTTCTTTTTATAAGTTAAAACATCAGTTTCAGTTTGCTGGTTGATGTTTTTTACTTCTGTTTCAAG
Source organism: Bacteriovorax stolpii (assembly GCA_945860895.1). Lineage (GTDB taxonomy): Bacteria > Bdellovibrionota > Bacteriovoracia > Bacteriovoracales > Bacteriovoracaceae > Peredibacter. The sequence continues at coordinate 58,584 of CAMASK010000004.1, read as the reverse complement.
ATTGGCCATCTTACGCTTTTGAGTATCAAGCATGAGTTGTGCTTCTTTAGATTTGATGTTAGCGCGGTCAAGAGTATTGGCAACTTGATCTGACTTAGAAATAAAGTAACCTTTCAACTTATCTTTTGTAAAATAAATCAAAACAGCAAAAAGAATGGCAACGTTGATAGTTGGTGCAATTAAGCTTGAGAGAGAGGGTGTGTGGTGTTCTCCACCATCTGACCCGTGGGCTTTCGCAACAACACTAAGAGCAATAAAAGCGTAAGCAGTCCAAAAACGCATATCTTATATCCTTATTGAACAATTTTCTGAACGAGAGTTTCAGCCAAAGCTTCAGACTCGGCAAGATACTTCGTTTTATTTCCAGCAATTTCTTTGCTGAATTCATTGCGAGCTGTATCCACTAAATGATTCACTTCTTTTTCAGATTGTTTGTACTGGTCAGTATATTTTTGAGTAATCGATTGTTTTTTATCAGTAGAAACTTTAAGTGCAACGCGATTGGCTTCATCAATTTTTATTTTATATTCACTCTGCATATTTGAAACTTTCTCAATAATTTCATCAGCAGAATTTTCAAGCTTAACCGTTTTTTCTTCCCTTACTTCAAGAACTTCTTGAAGTTTTCCTAAGAAAATAAAATTAGCGAGAATAAAAACAACAACCAAAATGACGAATTGGTAAGTAAGCGACGAGTCGACACCTAATTGTGTGAATATTTCCATAAACATACCTTGGATTTGGATTGAATTTAATTTAGATAATTTTTTAAGCGTAGGGGTCTATACAGTCAAGAAATTTGGGTACTATTTTTTGTCTTTCATCTTAGTAATACCGTGGAAAATAACGCCTTCTTCTACAATTAAACTCGGGGATGTCACAGTTCCCTCAAATCTTGCAGGGCGTCTAATTTCTACTCGAGAAGAGGCTTTAATAGTTCCTTTCACTGATCCTGAAATAATTACGATATTTGCGTTAATATCTGCGTTAATGACAGCACCCTCAGAAATAATCAGCGTGTCATTGGAAAAAATACTACCGTTAACATAACCAGCGATACGCACTGTACCGCTAAATGAAAGGTTACCTTCAAACTTGCAACCTTCTTCAATAATGGCACAAATATCATTTTTTTTAGCCAAATCGCTACCCCATCAGGACTATTTCATCAGATAACTGAATATATCATTGAATTCAGCTTCATTGCCAAATTTAATAACTATTTCACCGGCACCATGCTTTTTAGCTTTTACATTAAAATGAAGGCCTGTTTTCTGTTCCAGTTTATTTTTAAGTTGTGTGTACTGCTCAGCTATAAATTTATTATTATTGCTCGCTACCGGTTTGATTTTTTTCTTTGAGTTTTTAACCAAATCTTCCAATTCTCTTACAGAAAGATTTTTTGAGATTACTTCATTGGCTAGACGTTTGGTTAATTCATCGTCATTCATACTAACTAATACTTTGGCATGACCAAAGCTTAAGAGCTCTTTCTGGATCGAAACAATAACTCCCTTCGGTAGTTTTAAAATACGAAGGTAATTAGCAATTGTTGAACGCTCTTTACCTATTTTTTTCGCTACTTCTTCTTGGGTAAGTTCAAACTCATTCATTAATTGAAAATATGAAAGTGCTTCTTCAACGCAGTTTAAGTCAGAGCGCTGAACGTTCTCGATAATCGACATAACCAGGACATCTTTCTTAGTCACACGCTTTACGACAACTGGTACTTTTGTTAATCCAGCAAGCTTAGAAGCGCGGTATCTTCTTTCTCCTGCTACTATTTCAAACACACCGTCTTTTTCATGAACGATAAGAGGCTGAATAATTCCATTTTCTTTTATTGAATCAGCAAGCTCAAGAAGTTCTTTTTCTTTGAAAATTTTTCTTGGCTGAGATTTATTCGCAACAATCTTATCTATATCAACCAGCATGGGTTGAGTTTCGATTTGAAATTCTTTTTTTGCCTCTATAGGGGCAGATGTTTCGTTAGAGTAGCCACCAGGATTATTTCCTAAGAGAGCGGCCATACCTTTACCGAGCTGGATGGGTTTCTTTTGCATAACAATTTCTCCTAAGGATTAACTTGGTAATCTTCAAATTTTGGAATTTGAGAGTTAATAGGCAGCTTAACCTGGGGTGACTCAGGTTTCTTCTCAGACTTGAGAATAAGTTCTCTTGCTAGAGATAAATAAGCCTCACTTCCTTTTGAGGTAATATCGTAAAGAATTATAGGTTTTCCAAAGCTAGTGCACTCAGAGAGTTTCACATTTCTCGGAATGATGGATTTCATTATATCATCTTTAAAGTGGGCCATCAGATCGTTTGCAACTAATTTGCAAAGATTGTTACGAGAGTCATACATAGTAAGAAGAATGCCCTCTAGAGTTAATCTTGGATTCAATGAAGCGCGGATTAGTCGAACTGTATTTAATAGCTGAGACAGACCTTCCATTGCTAGATATTCAGTCTGCATTGGAACAAGATAAGTGTGAGCAGCAGTGAAAGCATTCACAGTTAAAAGATTCAATGAAGGAGCACAATCAATAATGATGTAATCGTATTTGTTTTGAATTGCTTCAAGAGCAACTTTTAATTTTGATTCACGTGCAAACATATGAACGAGTTCAAGTTCAGCACCAACCAAGTCATTATTTGAAGGACAAACATCCAAAAGTGGAAGTTCTGTCTTATATATACAGTTTTCGAAATTTTCTTCGTTGATCAATGCATGATAAATATTGGCTTTGGTAAACGATTCTTTATCCATGCCTAAACAAGAACTGGCATTGCCTTGAGGATCAAGATCGATTAGAAGTGTCCTTTTTTCTGCTGCAGCGAGACATGCGCTTAAGTTAACAGAAGTAGTTGTCTTTCCTACTCCACCTTTCTGGTTGGTAATCGCAATGATTTTAGTCATTTATGTCCTCACAAAGTATGATCTGGAGCTCTAGTTTTAGAGAAAGTCGCTGAGTTTGACAAGGGTTTTAACTGTTCCACGTGGAACATTTTGGGCTTGAAATGAAATTAAATAGCGTTCTTGAGTTCCAGGCACTTTAATTTGCTGATTCTCAATTAATTTCCAGTTTATTTCGAGTTTTTTTATTTGTTCGCCCTCTAATTCTTGAAAGCTAGGACCCTTATAGAAGAAGACTTTAACCTTATCTTTACGATTAATAATTGGAAGGTAATCTCCAATTGTTCCCACTGCTTTGAAGGTAATTGTAGCAGGAACATCGAAATAGAAATCTTCCAGTCTGGAATGAACTAATTTCACATTAGTAAGACCCAGCTCTTCAGCAATTAATTTAACAGCATCTACTTTTTTTCTTTTTGACTCTACTCCAACGAATTTAACGTCTGGAAGTAGTTTAGCGAGTGGAAGAATTGGAAACCCCCCACCAAAACCTACATCAACTATAATTCCCGTTTTCTTTACATCTTCCTGGAAGAGCCTAGATTCTAGATAAGGATTAATCGAATCTAGAATTTGCTTGTGATAAAACTCATCTGGATCCAGGATGTTTGTGAGATTAAGACCAGCGAGTTTTGTTTTTAATATGTTGAGATAACGTACGGAAAAATCCAACATCTTAAAGTGCCTTTGCTGCTATTACTGCTAAAGTGGCGGGACGAATTCCCTCAATAAGTTTTAACTGTCCAAAAGTTTCTGGCTTTATACGGGCAATTCGCTGCCGACACTCAAAAGAAATATTGGCTGAACCACAAACGGTTTCCCAATTTAACTTCATAGAGTCCATTTTCTTCAATTTCTCAAATTGGAAGTCCGAACGCTTGATGTAACCGTCATATTTCTTAGAAATGGCTACAGTTCGGATTAAATCGTGTTTCAGTGTAACCCCATGGTGGGTAAGCACTGTCTCGAGAGTATTTATGGGATTTAGCCACGCTTGACGAAGAATTTCTGAAACTGACATACGCCTAGTCAGTTTTTGCAATTCACCTTCACCTGAAAATTCTTCCATTAAAGGAGAATATTCCGGAATCATAGTTACATCACAAAACTCCATGAGTTCTTCATAGCTTTCAATGAAGTTTCTTTGATAGGAATCAATCGCAGAATTTAAAAGAAACTGACTACGATAAGGAAACATTCGCAAAAGACTATTGTCTTCACGAATAAAAAGTCTATTTTCTGATCTTGCAGTGAAAAGACGATAAGGTTCATCTCGAGTATTAGAGGTCAAATCCTCAATCATCACTCCAATATAACTCTCGTGCCTACTCAAAATTAAAGGATCTAAGCCTAGGATAGATACAGCAGCGTTTGCACCAGCAATAAAACCTTGGCCAGCAGCTTCTTCGTATCCAGAAGTGCCATTTACCTGGCCCGCGAAGTATAAATTTGGGATCTGAACGTGTTCAAGTGTGAGTTTTAAATCTGTCGTATCAATAACGTCATACTCAACAGCGTATCCATAAACTTTAATCTCAGCTTCCTCTAATCCCTCAATTGAACGGACATAATCCAGCTGAACTTCCTTTGGAAGTGAAGAAGAAATGCCTGAAGGATACATTGTATCGAGCTCTAAACCTTCTGGTTCAATGAAAACATGATGAACATTTTTATCTGGATAACGGAAAGCTTTGTCCTCAATAGAGGGACAATAACGAGCCCCTACACCTTTAATTTGCCCATTAAAAATTGGGCTTTTTTCTTTATTGTTTCTGATAATGTCCATAGTTTCTGGATTTGTACGAGCCAAATAACAAGAAGCCTGGACAGAAAAACGGGTAAAGGGATCATGCAAACAATGAAAGTTTCTCACTGTAGAATCAGATGGCTGCTCTTCAAGCTTAGAATAATCGATAGTCGCTTTATCTAATCTGGGAGGAGTTCCCGTCTTAAATCGATAAGGACGAGTCTTAATTTCTGAGAAAAGAGTCTGTAATCCACTGGAAGAATCACATCCTACTCTTCCACCAATAGTCTGCTCAGAACCAGTATGGAGCTTCCCATTTAGGAAGGTCCCCACTGTCATAATTACTTTTTTGGTTCTATAGGACCGGACTGTTGTGATGATTTCAAACACAGAATCAATGGGCTTTATCTCTAAAACTTTCTCACGAATAACGGTAATATTTGGAATGGTAGCTATGAGTTCTTCCGCTCTTTGAGAGTAGAGGTCTTTATCAATTTGTACTCGTGTCGATTGAACTGCGAAGCCTTTCGAGTCATTCAAGGTACGAAACTGGATGCCGGATTTATCGGCGAGAATTCCCATTAGTCCACCAAGAGCATCGAGCTCGCGAACTACCTGGCCCTTGCCTACTCCGCCCACCGATGGATTGCAAGGAGCTGAGCCAAGACCAATTCCAGGAATAGTTATAATGGAAACATTTAATCCAAACTGAGCTGCAATATGAGCTGCTTCAATTCCAGCATGTCCGCCACCAATAATGGAAATATCAAAAGTCATATGTTCCCTAAAAACCCAAATTGTTCCACGTGGAACAAATCTATTTTCCAATACAGAAATTTGAAAAAATAGAATTTAGGATTTGATCGGGTGAAACTATACCTAGGAGCTCTGATAGACAAGAGGCTAAGATATTTAATTCAGAGGAGAGAATCGCTACATCCGTCTCGTAAGTAACTAATTTTTCATAAATAATCAGCTGACTACTCACTTGTGATATCAATGACTTATGCCTGTCCAATAAAATTGGTTTATCTTTGGTAACAGATAAGTATTTTATATTTATAGAATCCGTCAGTTCTTTTTCAAAATGGTGGATGTTTTTAGTGAGGGAAATCGCCCCTATAGAACCAAATTGTGGGTAAATTTTTAAAACACTATTTTTTGCAGCATCAAAACCAGGAAGATCGGCATGGGTAAAATATACAACATCAAATTTTAGCTGTGAAAGTTCCATAAATTCTTCACGCATCTCAAATGGATTTACGAGTAGAATTGAGAAAAAACTATGCTGCATTTTCTGTTTAGTGCGTTTAATTCCCTCTGCCTCAATCACATCACTGGCATCTCTTATTCCAGCAGTATCAATCAATTTATATTTTACACCCTCTATAACTAGCGTTTCAGAAAGATAATCGCGAGTAGTACCTGCAATCGAAGAAACGATCGCGCGCTCATCACGCAAAATAAAATTAAATAAAGAACTTTTTCCAGAATTCGGTAAGCCCGCAATCACAAGCTCTGGTTGTAATAAATTATGCTCCATGGGAATAACTCTACGATGTAGAGTTTCAAATTTATTTTTAAAATTCTCCAATGAAGAATCAAAATAACCTTTAGCAGTCGCTTCCCCTACGTCATCGATAAAATCGATAGATAATTCGAGAGCCGATTTATGTTTTAAAAAAAGATCATAAAGTTCAGAATAAATTTCCTGAAGATTTCCACTCAATAAAGATAGACCTTGATCAAGAGCGTATCCAGAATTAGCGTTGAGAAATAAATCTAAACCTTCAACTTGAGATAGTGTAAGTTTTTTATTTTTTAAAGCACGATAAGTGAATTCACCAGGTGCAGCCAACCTGCAGCCGGCGTGCTCGATAAAGAATTTTAAAATTCTTTCCGTATTGAGTGTGTTTCCGTGAATTGAAAGCTCGAGAATATTTTCGCCGTTATAAGATTTTGGGCCTTCAAAATAAGTAAGGCAGATATCATCTAGAACTTCTGATCCTGAGATGAATTTGGTGTAATAAACACGTCTTGGTTCTATAGGACCAGAATGACTAAAAAAAGTTAAAAATTGAGATAAGTGCTTGAAACCAGAGATTCGGATAACCGCCAAAGCTGCATTAGCATGATTGCATGTACTGCTGGCAATGATCGGTTCATCCGAATAAAGAAACTTCATACCACTACAGGATCAGTACTCTTCTTAGAGTTGAAAACAAATACCTGCTGAAGAATGCCCAGGATAGTTGATACAAAAATGTACAAACTTAGACCTGAAGGAAGATCCTTCATAATGAAGCCAAACACTACTGGCATGAACAACATAACTTTCTTTTGAACAGGGTCAGAAATAGTATTCGGAGTCAGCTTCTGCTGTAGAAACATAGCAATTGTCATGAGTACTGGAAGTACATAATAAGGATCTTTATTTGAAAGATCATAGATCCATAACATGAATGGAGCACCCACTAATTCTACCGAGTGATTTAGCACCTTATAGAAAGCAAAAAACACAGGCATCTGAAGAATTAAAGGAAGGCATCCACCAATAGGATTAGCCCCAGATTTCTTGAAAAGCTCCATGCTTTCCTTCTGCATTCTTTGTGGATCATCTTTGAATTTCTCACGAATTTTGGTGAGTTCAGGCTGAACTAATTGTAACTTTTTCATTGAGACTATTGATTTATACTGAAGAGGAAAAGTAATCATTCGAATTAGGAAAGTCAGAAGAATAATTGAAATCCCGTAATTAGGGAACCATGTATAGAAAAATTGAAGACCTTTTAGAATCCAAACCGCAAAAAAGCCCCAAATTCCGAAGTCGACAGAATTCTGAAGTTTATGACCTAGCTGTGCTAGATAATCATAGTCTTTTTTTACAAAAACTGTGCTAAAGCTAACTGCATTCTCAGACTTGTTTGAATGAATACTAAGAGTAGAGTTAGTGGAATTTTTATAGATTAAATTTGTCTCTTTTTCGAAATAAACTCCGAATAGATGATAGTTAAAATCAATACCTGCCCACTTTATCGCCTGATCTTTTGAATCTTCATCATTAATATCAAGATGTGTTAGAGAGTCAGTATAGATATCGAAAAAGCGTTGCTGACCGTTCTCGAGTTTTTTTGCTTCACTTACAAATAACATGCGATAACGGAAAGCCTTCGGAGAAGTTACATTAAAAGTAGCAGCGCCTTTCTCATCGAGAGAAGTGGTTACTGTTAAGTCATGAGTTGCATCGTAAAATTTGTTATCACCAGCCTGAGCAACATTGGCAGAAGTAAAGCCTTGTCCAAAATCAAATTCGATTTTAAATGGTTTAGTTGAGCCAACGGTATCGGCAAAACCAAATGCAGCTTGTGGATTTTTAAAATCATTAATAATGAGATTATTATCAAAAGTAACAGACACTTCCCCGCGATTTAACGTGAACCGGGAAGCTTCAGATACTACTGGTTCTATAGGACCAGCTGCTGGAGTTATATTCGGTTTTCCCTCTTTTTCGGCTTGAGTCGTAATAGGTGCCTCTATGGGGGCATCAGCTAATTTTTTAGGCGCGAAATAGTACTGCCATCCGAATAAAATCACGGCAGAAAGAGAGATCGCTAGAAAGGCATTTTTTTGCTCGGAACCCATTTTTTCTCCAATAAAGACATAGGATTAGGGTATAAGATCTACCCCTCCAGGATGATACGGATGACATTTGCAAATTCGCTTCGATGAATACCACAAAGCTTTAGGGAAGGAAAACTTCTTAAAGCATTCTCGTGAATATTGCGAGCAGCTCGGATAGAACCGGCAGCGCGGACCCAAAAGTGGCGAAATAAAAAATTGATAGAAACGAATAAAAAGATCAGCTAACTTTTTCATTTCGCACTGCAAAGATAATTGGACACCTTAGAAAAGGCGTTTAAAAGCTGTTCCTCACTATCAGGAGTCTTAATAATCACGAACATCATATCTAAGGGTTGTTTGCGAATTTTAGGATGTAAGCGAAAAGCTTCCTTTAAAAGACGCTTGTAGCGGTTACGATCGTGAGACTTACCTATTTTACGGGAAACGCTTAAAGCAAAACGAGCCGAACCAGATTGGCTTAAAGTTGGCTTATAGAAACAAACCAACGGATGAGCAAAGCCACGTTGGCTCTGCTCTCGAAGGTGTTCGAAATCTTTTTTTTTAGTAATTTTAAGAGTTTTAGGTAAGCCGAAAAGTGCTTCTTCGGTCATCTATTACTTACTTAGCGCCAGTTGATACTGAAAGGCTCTTACGACCTTTAGCACGACGACGAGCGATTACTTTTTTACCGCCAACTGAAGACATTCTAGCAAGGAAGCCGTGATCACGGAGTCTCTTAACTTTCTTTGGTTGCCAGGTTCTTTTTTGCATACTCATATGATTCTTCCTCGAAAAGGTACTTTGTATGTTTTTGGGAAATCATTATCTACGGTAAAAAGGAAATGGAGTCAATAATTTTTGTAAACCAAAGCGTCAGAGTAAGGTCTTGTTAGAGGCCAAAGATTGAATTTGAATTTGGGGAGTGTTACTTCATTCAGACTTTTTTAATTAAACTCAACCAAATTTGTAGGATCAATGACACAAAAGTTCCCATTTGATCATTTCTTGAAACTAGATAGCCTTAACGAGCTGCAATCTGCAAACAGAAAGGCACAAATACCGGCTTCCCCAGTAATCGTTGAGCAAACTTTAAAGACTTTGAACATTGGAACTCCAAAAATATCCCCTGAATTTTCAATAGATGAATTGAAGACAATTACTGAAGCACTCTTGGATCACATTAAAAGCCTAATTAATGCTAATAAATACCATGCTTATTTTGCTAATACCTTAACAGTTTCGGCAATTAGCCAGAATACAGTAGAATTCGTGGTCACTACCAGCTTTATTAAAAAGATGGTGGAGACTCATTATATAGAGACGATTAAGCAAGCCTTAATGGAAATTCTTGGGAAGGAATATCAAGTGGATATTCAGGTTCTCGGAAGTGCAAAACCAATGATTTCTAATGATGAAAGCATTTTAAATTCTATTAAAAGTACTAAGAAAGTAGAAACTGTTAAAAGCTCTACTTTCTTCATTCAAGATTTAGCTCCAACCAAAGATGATCTTTTTAAAGCAGTAGATTCTCAGGTTCTTGAACACCTATCCTCAACGGTTTCGGCGCAAATTGATACTAACAAAACTTTTTCAAACTTTATTATTGGACCATCTAATAACATAGCCAATGCTCTAGCAATGGCCGTAGCGAAAGATCCGGGAAAAACTTACCCTGCTCTCTATGTTTACGGAAATTCAGGTTTAGGCAAAACCCATTTGGTTCACGCTATTGCAAACAGTATTCAAAATTCTCGACCAAGTATTCGTATCTGTATGACTTCGGCCAATAAATTTATGAATGAAATGATCCAGGCAATCCGGGATCAAAAATTCACAGAATTTCGACAAAAATATGTGGAAAAAACAGACGTTCTTATAATTGATGATATTCATGAATTAAAAAATCGTACTGGTACTCAAGATCAGTTTTTCCATATTTTCAATGAACTCATGGAAAAAGGCAAACAACTGGTCTTTACTTCTGACAAACCACCAAAAGAAATTGATGGAATTGAAGATAGGATTCGTACTCGCCTTTCATCGGCTTTGCCTGTTGAAATTCAACAGCCGGATTTAGAAACTAGAATTGCCATTCTTAAAAAGAAAGCAATTGAAAAAGACATATATTTAAGTGACGAGGTTGTTACACTGATCGCAAAATGCGTAAAGAGTAATATCAGAGAACTAGAAGGCTGCTTAATTAAGCTAGGTGCTGTCACTTCTATATTGAAAGTTGATATTGATCTTGAAGTCGCTAAAGAGCATTTAAATTTAAGTGATGAACTTGAAAATCAAAAGCACATTACAATTGAATCTATAACAAAGACAGTAAGTACCTTTTTTAAAATTCCTATAGGCGATATACGTGGAAAGGCAAAGACTAAGGAAGTTGCACTTCCCCGACAAGTTGCCATGTATCTTATAAATAAGCTTATAAAACCCACGTTAAAAGAAAATGGACACTACTTTGGTGGCCGTGACCATTCAACCGTTCTTCATGCTATTAATACCATCAGGGATCGGATTAAAGTTGAAATGCTGTTGGCACAACAAGTTCTGGATATAGAAAAACAACTCTAGTCTCCGTTCAAATTTTAAATCCCAATATTATTCACCATCATTGTTGATAGAAACTGCATTATGTGGACAAATGAAGCCTCAAATTGGTTTACTTATTTATCTCTTAACAATTTAACAGAACTAAATGTGGATTAAATTGTATCAACAGTCATTTCTTCAACATTGTGGATAAAGTTGTGGAAGAAACTATTAAATGACTAAGTGAGTTCAAATAAAAAAAATACTTAACAATATGCAAGATGGATAAAGTAACGAAATTGTGTGGATGGAATGCGTTTAAATCAAAAATTTAAAAAGATATACGCTGGTAAAAAATGGAACCTATTAAAAAAAAATGGATGAATTGGGGATAAAATTTCGCTAACCCCTATGAATTGTTCAAAAATCAGAAATGTATCCACACTGTCCGCGCATATTAATATAAAGAATATATAAAGAATATAATAAGAAAGGAAAAGAAATGCTCAATAGGGTTAAAGGCAGACTTGATAAAGCGAGCTGCTAAAGTTAAAACATTTGAACCTAATAAGGATTTAATATGAAACTTACAATTCAAGCGCATGCTCTACGCGACGCTATTAATAAAGTACTCTCGGTAGTTGACAAGAAAAACTCCAGACCAATACTTACAAACTGTCTGGTAAAAACTAATGGTCAGAAGCTTGAATTGATTGCAACTGATTTAGAAGTTTCAGCTAAAATAATTTTAAATGCTAAAATTGAAAAAGAAGGATCTTTTTGTATAAACAGCAAAAACATCGCTGATATTTTAAGAGAACTACCAAACGATGAATTGTTATTTAATGTTGATAACTCGAATCTTTTAAATTTAAATTGTAAAAACATTAATTATTCTTTGCTTGTTACAAGTGCAGATGAATTCCCACAATTAAATTTTCAAAATCAAAGTTCAGAATTTCGTTTAAAGACAAAACAACTAGCTCATATCATTAACAAGACTTCTCATGCAATTTCTACTGATGAAACGAGATTGTACTTAAATGGTATTTATCTTCAGATGATTGATTCTAAACTTAGATCAGTAGCTATTGATGGTCACCGTCTGGCACTTCTCGATACACCTGAATTTATCGGAGAAAATAAATATCTGGTAGATGGTGTTATTGTTCCTCGTAAGGGTATTTCAGAGCTTAAAAAGATTGCAGAAACATATCCTGAAGATGATGCAGCTATTTCATTAGATGATTCATTCATGTTCGTTAATGCACGAAATGAGTACTATCTTTCGATTCGTTTGATTGCTCGTGAATATCCAAAATACCAGACTGTTATTCCAGCGAAGACAACTAATCGATTTTTCATCGATCGTAATTCGATCTTAAATGCTGTTAAGAGAGTGAAAATCCTTTCTAATGAAAAGACAAATGGAATTAAACTAAATATTGCTGCCGGTAATTTAACTATTTCTACTAATCACCCAGCACTAGGGCAGGCCAATGAGACTTTGCCAATTGCTTATGATGGCAAAGCTACTGAGATTGGTTTTAATGCAAAATATTTAATTGAAAGCCTGTCTGTTTTGAATGAAACAGATGTGACTTTTGAATTTAACAATGAATTGAGCCCTGTAGTTATCAAGGCTGATGATCTTCCAGAGTTCTTAGGCATCATCATGCCTCTTAAGCTCTAGTCTGTGGATGAATTGTTGGAAAGTTAAAAAATTACAGGTCCAAAATTTCAGAAATCTAGGAAAAGATGTTTTTGATTTTTCAGCTGGAATAAATTGTATCTTCGGGCAGAACGGAAATGGAAAAACTAATCTCTTAGAAGCCGTTTATCTTCTCACAAATAAAAAATCCTTCCGTAAAAATACAAGTTATTCACAAATGATCAACATTGAAGGTGCAAGTCCTGAAATGATTATTCAATCAGTCTTTGAAAAAGATGATGATCAAGTCGCTTATTCTCTACGGATGACTGACGAGCTGGAAGAAAGGTATTTAAATAATGTTTTTGAAAAATCTAAGACACCATCGACTTCAGTTTTTATAAATCCTTTTGATTCGTACTCTTTTCATACTAGTTCCACTTTTCGAAGACATTGGTTTGATTCTCATATTTCTTTAATTGATAAAGAATATAAGCAGGTGCTAGCTCGTTTTCAAAAATCTATCCGCTTCAGGAATTCCATTTTGAGCATGGGTGGAAAAAATGCATCCAGCCAGTTGCAAGCCATTGATGAACAAGTAGCTGAATACTCCAGTTTTTTAACAGCTAGACGAGAAAATTTTTTAAATGAGCTCAATCAGCACATTACGCCTACTTTTAAGGCGGTTTTTTCAGAAGATCATAAGCTAGAACTAGATTTAGACAGCATGTTTGTTCATTGGGATGCGACAAAGATATTTGACTTTTATCGTCATCAGGAAATGAGTGATATAAAAGCGCAGCTGACACGGGTAGGGGTTCACCGAGATGACTTCATTTTTAGTTTTGATGGACTCAATGCGTTTGAATTCTGTTCGCTAGGCCAACAAAAAATGGCGTTTCTAAGCCTTATATTTGCCTATATTGAGCTTTTTAGGTATAAATTTACCTCTTATCCTATCGTACTTATCGACGACGTTTCTGGCGAATTGGATAGCCAGAGATGGAAAAATTTGATCTCATATTTGGAAACCAAAAAATTCCAAGTTTTGATCACTACGGCCAATGAAAGCTTTAGGAAGGAACTTGAACGTATACCTGAATCAAAAAAGTTTTTTATTGAACATGGAAAACTTACTTAAACCATGGATTGGAGCATCTGAATGAATCAAACTCCTGATTCTATTTCGAAAGTTAACACCGAATACACCGCAGACAAGATCAAAATTCTTGAAGGCCTTGAGGCTGTAAGAAAGCGTCCTGGTATGTACATTGGAGACACTGGTTTCCGTGGATTTCACCACTGTGTGTATGAAATTGTTGATAACGCTGTAGATGAGGCCCTAGCGGGTTACTGTACTGACATCAATGTTATTATTCACGTAGATAACTCTTTAACGGTTGTCGATAATGGGCGCGGAATTCCAGTTGATATGGTTCCAGGCGAAGGCATATCGGCGGCTGAAATTGTTTATACAAAACTTCACGCTGGTGGAAAATTCAATGAAGATGGTGGAGCTTATAAAGTTTCCGGTGGTCTTCATGGAGTTGGTGCCTCAGTTGTAAATGCACTTTCTAAATGGGTGCGTATTGAAATAAAAAAACATGGAAAACTACACCGTTTAGATTTTGCTTATGGAGCTGCTAAAGAGCCACTTAAAGTAATTGGAGACTGTGATCCAAAAGAATCTGGAACGACAGTAACTTTCAAATCTGACAATGAAATTTTTGAAGTTCACGAATATAACTACGATACACTTGCTAACCGCTTCAGAGAGATGGCTTTTTTAAATAAAGGTCTTAAAATTTCTTTGCAAGATGAGCGTTCTGAAAAAGGTGAAACTTTTCACTACGAAGGTGGCTTAGCCGAATTCGTTCAGTACTTGAACCGTGCTAAAACTCCGATTCACAAGGAGCCAATTTATTTCTTCCAGTGTCGTGACAATTACGAAGTGGAAGTTGCTCTTCAGTGGACTGATGGTTACACGGAAACTCTTACTTCATACGCCAACAACATCAACACGCCGGAAGGTGGCGTGCATGTTTCTGGTTTTAAAACTGCTCTTACGCGAGTTCTAAACAACTACGCCAAAGACAATAACATTCTTAAAAATATCAAAATAGCTCTTACCGGCGATGATATGCGTGAAGGTTTAACTGCCATTATTTCAGTTAAGCTCACAAATCCACAATTTGAAGGTCAAACTAAGTCGAAACTTGGTAACTCAGAAGTTGAAGGGATTGTGAACTCACTAGTTGGTGACCGCTTTAAGATTTTCTTAGAAGAAAATCCAAATGTCGGCAAAACCATTCTCAAAAAATCAATCGATGCGGCTGCCGCTCGTGAAGCTGCTCGTAAGGCGCGTGAATTAACTCGTCGTAAATCAGTTTTGGATTTCTCTGGTCTTCCAGGGAAGATGGCCGATTGTCAGGAAAAAGATCCTGAGTTTTGCGAAATCTACATCGTTGAGGGTGACTCAGCGGGTGGATCTGCTAAACAAGGCCGTGATCGTCGCACACAAGCCGTACTTCCACTTAAGGGTAAAATCTTAAACGTTGAGAAAGCTAGATACGATAAAATGTTATCCAATGATGAAATCAAGATGCTCGTTCAGGCTCTTGGTACGAGCATTGGTAAAGATTCTTTTGATGTTTCAAAACTTCGTTATTATAAAATCGTAATCATGACAGATGCGGACGTGGATGGTTCACACATTCGTACTCTTCTTCTGACACTTTTCTATCGTCACCTTCCTGAGATCGTTGAACGTGGACACTTGTACATCGCTCAACCACCACTTTTCCGTTATAAAAAAGGGAAAAATGAAAGATATCTCAAAGATGGCGGAGAACTAGAAGCCTATCTCGTTTCTTCAGCACTCAACGACACGACTATCGAAATTGATGGTGCACCGACAGCTGTTGATACTGTGAAGTCTCTTGTGAATAAGTACAGAAATTACAATGAATCTCTTGAATCATATGACCGTCATTACGATGCGCTTTTCCTCAAAACATTAGTGGAAGATGCGACTCTTAAGGCAGGAATGATGAAAGATAAAACTGAGCTTGAGAATTTTGTGAAAATGATCAGTGCGAAACTAAATTCTCAGGATTTGGTTTCTCTGAAAAAATACACATTGAGCGTTGAAGAAGACTTAAAAAATCTTGGTTATCAGATTCGTGTTCAAGTGGTTTCTTCACTTAAAACTAAGAACTTCAAAATTGGGATGCAGTTTGCGGATTCAGCTGAATTTGCAAGCTTAATTAACCAATACGAAGGAATTCAAAAATTCTTATCTTCAACATTCAGAATAAAAGACCAGGCCAATCCTTCAACTCATGTTGGATTAGGGGCTTTTGCTAAATTTGTTTCTGAAGATGGACGTCAAGGTGCCTATATCCAACGCTATAAAGGATTAGGAGAGATGAACCCAGAGCAACTTTGGGAGACCACGATGGATCCTAAAAACCGCACACTTCTCCAGGTAAAAATCGAAGATACGATTGATGCTGACCAAGTATTCTCGGTGCTAATGGGTGATCAGGTTGAACCGCGAAGAGAATTTGTGGAAACCAATGCCTTGAATGTGAGAAACCTCGATATTTAATTTGAAGGATCAGATTTATGAGTGACGACAACAAGAATGCTAACCATAATCACGGAAATATCACTCCTCTTTTAATACAAGATGAGATGAAAAGCTGTTACCTCGATTACGCGATGTCAGTTATCGTGGGTCGTGCACTTCCAGATGTACGTGATGGATTTAAACCAGTTCATAGACGTGTATTGTTTGCAATGCACATGCTTAATAACTACCACAACCGTCCGTATCTAAAATCGGCACGTGTGGTAGGTGACGTTATCGGTAAGTATCACCCACACGGTGACTCTGCTGTTTACGGAGCTATGGTTCGTTTGGCTCAAGAATTCTCAATGAGATATCCAATCATCGATGGTCAAGGAAACTTTGGTTCCATTGATGGAGATAACGCTGCGGCCATGCGATATACAGAAGTTCGTATGATGAAACTCACCAACGATATGATGGGTGACATCGATAAAGAAACGGTTGATTGGCAGGATAACTATGATGGTTCATTACAAGAGCCAACTGTTCTTCCCACAAAAATTCCAAATCTTTTAATTAACGGTTCTTCGGGTATTGCCGTTGGTATGGCAACAAATATTCCTCCTCACAACTTAACTGAAGTGATGAACGGATTATTGGTGCTGATCGATGATGATAAAGTTACCATCCATGATTTAATTAAGCTTATTCCTGGTCCAGACTTTCCTACTTACGGGGCAATTCATGGAACAGCTGGTATTCAATCTGCTTACCATACTGGTCGTGGTGTAATTCAAATTCGTGCTAAAGCCGATATTGAAGTTGGAAAGAATGATCGAGAAAAAATCGTCATCACTGAAATACCGTATCAAGTTAACAAAGCCCGTTTGATTGAAAAAATTGCGGATTTAGTTCGTGAGAAAGCAATCGAAGGTATCTCAGATATCCGCGATGAATCTTCTCGTGAAGGTATCCGTGTTGTCATCGATGTTAAGCGTGGAGAATCTGCTTCTGTATTACTTAACCGTTTATACAAACAGACTCAGATGCAAGTGTCCTTCGGTATCATCTTCCTTTCGATTTATAACGGTCAGCCGAAAGTTATGAATCTTAAAGAACAACTTCAGTGCTTCATTGAGCACCGTCGTGAGATCGTTATCCGTCGTACAACTTACGAACTTAAAAAAGCAAAAGAGCGAGCTCATATTTTAGAAGGTCTGAAAATTGCCGTCGAAAATATTGATGAGATTGTAGAACTTGTAAAAAAAGCAGAAGGTCCAGCTCAGGCGAAAGATCAGTTGATGCACAGATTTACTCTGTCTCCGATCCAGGCCCAAGCCATTCTCGATATGCGTCTCCAAAGACTTACGGGTCTCGAGAGAGATAAGATCATTGCTGACTACGAAGCCATCATGAAAGAAATCTTCCGCTTAGAATCTATTCTCGGTTCAGAAGAAGAAATCAAAGACATAATTCGTAATGAATTCACTGAAATACGTGAAAACTATGGTGATGTTCGTAGAACTGAAATCATTGCTCAAGCTGATGAAATTCAGATGGAAGATTTGATTAAAAATGAAGAAGTGATCGTGACGATTACGCAGAAAGGTTACTTGAAGCGTATGGCGATCGATACTTATCGTTCACAAAAACGTGGCGGTAAAGGCGTGAAAGGTGCGGATCTTGATGAAGATTTCTACACATCAATTTTTACGGCCGATACTCACGATACGTTGATGATTTTCACTGATAAAGGAACTGTGTTCTCGATTAAGGTTTACCAGATTCCTGAAGGTCTCAGAACTTCTAAGGGAAGAAACGTCGTGAACATCATTAATGTTCCTTCCGATGAAAAAGTTCAAGAGATCATCACTGTTCCTAAAGAAGCTGAAGGCTCATTCCTAATCTTCGCTACTAAACACGGTATCGTGAAAAAATCTGAACTTTCTGAATACAAAAATATGCGCCAAAACGGATTGAAAGCTATCAAGGTTGTTGATGGTGATGCTGTTCTTGCTGTTAGAATCACTGACGGTAAGAAAGACGTTCTCCTCGCTTCTTCAGGTGGTAAGTCGATCAGATTCTTTGAAGACGATTGTCGTCCTCAAGGACGTGTCTCTCAAGGTGTGAAAGGTATGAGTCTCCAAGAAGGTGAAGAAGTTATCGGTATGGAAGTGATCGATGACAAATCTGAAATTCTAACTGTAACTTCTCGTGGTTATGGTAAGCGTTCAGCTGCTGAAGAATACCGCAAGCAGTCTCGTGGTGGTAAAGGTATCCTCGCGATGAAGCTCACTGAGAAAACAGGTGAGATTATGGGTATTCTTCCTGTGACAGATAAAGATGACCTTATGATTATTACGGACAAAGGTCAGGTTATCAGAACTAAAATTTCTGGAATTTCATTACTTGGTCGTAACACTCAAGGTGTTCGCTTGATTAATGTGAAACCAGATGAAAAAGTTGTAGCCGTTGAGAAGATCATTGATCCTGATGAAGAAACTGAAGGTGGTGAATCTTCTGAAACTCCTGTTCAGTAATTTAATTTTTTTAATGCTCCTGGGGTTAAGTTCATGTGACTTTACCTCAGGACTTAATCAAGACATTCTCTCTGCTCAAAAGAATGTGGACCGACAAGAATTTGCAAAAGCAGTAGAGCTATACGAGCGCGTCCTCAAAAAAAATCCCTCTAAAATTATCAAGACCAAAATTAACTATCAGCTAGCAGAAATTTATTATCTGTATCTGGATGAGCAGGTTAAGGCTTTGAAGTATTATCAATTTATTGTGGATAATGTGGATGATCCTCTCTGGCAGGTAAAATCCCTCGAGAAAATAGCTGATATTAATTTTAGTTTTGCTAAAAACTTTACTGATGCTATTCATGCTTATGAAATTCTGATGGAAGTTAAACCTCGATTAAAAAATTACGATTATTATTTTCTCCGTGTAGGTGAATCTTATTTTGAGATGGGAAAATATAATAAAGCACGGGAGATTTTTAATCAGATTATCAGCCAACCGACTAATCCCTATTACGTTGAAGCTTATAATCAAATGGGTTTGATCGAGTTTTATAACAAGAACTGGGATAAGGCCGTTGAATTTTGGATGGAATATCTAAAACGAGAGCGCCGTCGTGATCAAATCACCAAGGTGAAATTTCTTATCGCCAATGCCTACGAATCCAACGAGAAATTAAAAGAAGCTTATAATATTTATTACTCATTACTTCCCACCTATCCGAACCCGGATGTTTTACGGGCGCGTCTTAAATCCTTATTTGATCGTCGTGTTGCCAGAAAGAGATAAGTTCATTATCTTAAGTCTAAACTACTTGGATAAAATTGAATGAAAAGCTGGCAAAAAGCCTTAGCACTGGCCCTCGGTTTACCCTCTACGATCATTGGAATATTTTTTTTATTTCAAGAGCTTGTAAAACTTGGTTACGTGAGTCAGGGTTGGGCGCAGATAATTTTGCTTTTAGTGGTTAGTTCAATATTAATTAAAATGATTATGGTCTCATGGAAAAAAAAATAACTAAAAAATTCTTGATGTTTTCATCCTTAAACGTGATTTCAGCAGTCGTTTTGGCGGGTGGTGATCCTAAAGACAGTCTCGCCTTGATTGCTGTCCTGATAGTTTTAATTCTCAACCATGCTACCTTATTGAGACTTATATCTGAAGCTATGAGATCTATGACTCTAAATGGGGATAATGCGAAGCGCGCGTTACGTAAGACTTTTTTCCTCATGTTTGCCAAAATGATGCTGCTGGTTATTATAGTTGCCTCAATCTATTTTTATAAGCAAGAATTAACTCTGAAAGTCCTTATTCTCATGATTTTCCAATTGATAATTCAGGTTGTTAGTATTAAAAACAATTATTAAATTTTGCCAGGAAATCCATGAAATACTTGTATTTAATTGCATTACTTTTCACCAATTCAGTTTGGGCGAGCGGTGGCTATAATTTCTTCACTAATGCCTCACACGCGACTCACCTTCCAGCTCATACACTTGCATTAATCTTCGGTTCAATCATGTTTTTGGTTGTTGGTTTATTCTATCGTGCAAAAGTTTCTGGTCTTAAAAATGCAACAATCCCAGATAAAGGTATCTCACTTAGAAATATTGTAGAGTCTTTGGGTCAGGCTATGTATGACACTGCCAAGTCTGTTATGGGTGAAGAAAGTGCCAAACGCTACTTCTCATATGTAATCTTCGTTTTCTGCTTCATCTTGATTAACAACATCCTTGGGGTTTTTCCTGGATCAATGTCTCCCAACCAAAATTTAAATACAACACTTGCTCTTGGTATTTTCACATTCTTATATTTTAACTATCAGGGTATAAAAGCTGTTGGGATCGTTAATTACTTAAAGCATTTTGCAGGTCCAATGCCAGCACTTGCTCTTCTTATTTTTCCAATCGAAATTATCTCTATTTCAGTAAGACCACTTTCACTGGCACTTCGTCTTCGCGGAAACATGGACGGTGACCATTTGATCTTAGGAATTTTCTCTGATCTGGTTCCCTACTTAGTTCCAATTCCTTTTTATGGAATGGGTCTTTTCGTAAGTTTTTTACAAGCTTTCGTATTTACACTATTAACAATGATCTATATTGGAATGGCCACTGCACACCACGATCATGGTGAGCATGAGTCACACCACTAAGAAGATCAAACTTTCTAACAAGGGAAAATTTAAATGGAACACGTTAATTCATGGGTTGTGCTTTCTGCATGTATCGCTTTTGCTTCTGCTGTAATCGGCGGAACATTTGCTCAAGGTAAAGCTGCTTCTGTAGCTCTTGAAGGTATCGCTCGTAACCCAGCTGCTGCTGATAAGCTTCAGACTCCGATGATTCTTGCTCTTGCTCTTATCGAGTCTCTAGTTCTTTTCGGATTTGGTATCGCATTCCTTATCCTTCAGAAGTTTGCTTAATTTTTAAAAGAAATTTTGTAACAAGATGAAGCCCTCGAAAGAGGGCTTCTTAATTTTAGATATAATCCATCTACAAAGTGTGCAGCAGGTTAGGATTTCAAAACTTTTTTCAGATAATGACCAGTGTAAGATCCTTTGGTTTTTGCCACTTGTTCGGGCGTTCCCTCAGCTATGATGAAACCACCATTTTTACCACCATCAGGTCCTAAGTCTATAACCCAGTCTGCGGTTTTGATAACGTCTAAATTGTGTTCAATAATTAAAAGAGAGTGTCCTTGATCAACAAGTTTATTGAGTGACTTTAATAGAATATTAATGTCTTCAAAATGAAGTCCTGTTGTTGGTTCATCTAAGACATAGAGTGTTTGGCCCTTTGTAGATTTTGATAACTCCCTTGATAATTTTAATCTTTGAGCTTCGCCGCCAGATAGTGTGGTAGCAGGCTGACCAAGTTTTATATATCCCAGTCCGACATCATTCATAACTTTTAATGCCCGGTTAACTTTTGGGTGATTTTCAAAAAAAGGAGCTGCTTCTTCAATACTCATGCTAAGTACGTCAGCAATATTTTTTCCACGGTATAAAATGGATAGAGTTTCATTATTAAACCGCGAACCTCGGCATTCAGAACATGTGATGTAAACATCTGGGAGAAAATGCATCTCAATCTTTAACATCCCATTGCCTTCACAAGTTTCGCAACGTCCACCCTTTACATTGAATGAGAATCTTCCGGGTTTGTAACCACGTACTTTTGCTTCATTAGTTTGAGAAAAGATATTTCGTATATCATCAAACAGGCCGGTATAGGTGGCTGGATTTGAATGTGGTGTTCGACCAATTGGTGATTGATCAAGTTCAATGAGGCTTTGAATTTTGTCGGCTCCAACTAGAGACTGATAATTTTTAGTGCTGCCTCTTTTTCCACGAGAAAATGCATTCTTAATTGCTGGAATTAAAACTTTATGAATTAGAGTCGATTTTCCTGAACCCGAAACACCTGTGATACAAACTAAACCACCAAGTGGAAGATTTAATGTGACATCTTTTAAATTGTGCTCGCGAGCATTATTTAATATCAGTTTATTGGTGAGTTTTTTTCTTTCCGTAGGAGTGTGTATTTTAAGCTCACCCGAAAGATACTTTCCGGTAATGGATTGCTTATTTTTACTAACTTCTTCAGGAGTCCCTGCCGCCACGACTTCCCCACCATGAATACCAGCACGAGGGCCCATGTCGATTAAATAATCTGCTGCCATCATGGTGTCTTCATCATGTTCAACGACTAACACAGTGTTTCCAATATCCCGCAAATCAATAAGAGTTTTTATAAGCTTTTCGTTATCTCTTTGGTGAAGCCCAATACTTGGTTCATCTAAAACATAGAGCACTCCAGAAAGCGCAGAGCCAATCTGTGTGGCAAGACGAATACGCTGCGATTCTCCACCTGATAAGGTCATGGCGTCTCGATTTAACGTAAGATAATTTAGACCGACGTTTAATAGAAACTTAAGCCGGTCCTTAACCTCTTTAAGCACTTTATTGGCAATTATTGCCTGGTTACCTGTAAAGTTAAGTTTATTAATGAATTCAGCCGCATCATAAATCGAAAGGTCACAAACATCCATGATGGACTCGCCATTAATCGTAGCCGCCAGAGCAAAGGGATTCAGTTTTTTTCCCTTACAGGAAGGACACTTTTTAATGATCATGTATTCTTCGAGGTCTGAACGGGTTTTTTCGGAATCAGATTCGATATATTTTTTTTCCAGCCAATTTACGATCCCTGGAAATTCTTTTTTAAAATTCCAGGAAGAATTTTCGGATTCAAATTTATAATTATAAATTTTGTCCCCACCGCCATCATAAATAATTTTTCTGAATTTTTCAGGAAGTTTTTGAAATGGTATTTCCAAATCAACTTTTTCTACAACAGCGACCGATCTCAACATTTGCATAAGGAAAACATTTTTCTTTAAAATAGGAATTGCACCTTCATCTAAATTTAAAGTTTCATCCTGAAGTAAACTTTCAATATCAAAATTTTTAGAAATCCCCATTCCTTTACAAGTTTGACATGCTCCGAGTGGAGAATTGAAAGAAAAAAGTCTTGGTTCAAGATCAGGATAACTCTTACCTGATTTAAATGAAAAATTTTTTTCAGAATAGAAGTGCTCTTTCTCATCGGCTAGAATAATTAGATATCCATCCGAAATTTTTAAAGCATGCTCTACTGATTCAGTTAATCTTGATTTAATACCCTCTTTCATCACCAGACGGTCAATAACGATATCAATGTTATTAAATTTTGATTTATTAATTGAAATCTGATCATCGAGATTCGATATGATTGAATTAATTCGAATTCTCGAAAACCCCATGCTTACGAATTTTGCTAACTCTTCTTTATGTTCACCTTTTTTATTCCGAATAACAGGTGAGAGAATCTGAAGCTTTGTGCCTGTTTTGAACTTCATTATTTGATCCACAATTTGTTGTGGGGTTTGTTTGGCAACTTTTTCACCAGTGTCTGGGCAATGGGCTTCACCTAATCTGGCATATAGTAAGCGCAAATAATCATAAACTTCAGTGATTGTGCCCACAGTGGAGCGAGGATTTTTTGTTGTGGATTTCTGATCAATAGCAATAGCTGGAGAAAGACCGGTTATACTTTCAACTTCTGGTGCTTCACTTTGACCTATGAATTGCCTGGCATAACTTGAAAGAGATTCTATATAACGACGCTGGCCTTCAGCAAAAATGGTATCGAAGGCAAGTGAAGATTTACCACATCCGGATGGGCCAGTGATAACAGTTAATGAATGTCTGGGTATTGCGACATCAATATTTTTTAGATTATGTACTTTTGCTTTTGTTACTCGAATCTCGTCCATCTAACATCCTCTTGAGCTGAAGGAGCGCCTGATTTAAAGAATACTGAACACCTCTGTAATCTGCTTCATTTTTACCAAAGAGATTAAATGATGTACCGTGATCGGGACTAAATCTTGGATATGGCAAACCCAATGTAATATTAGATCCGATAAAACCTTGAAGACCTTTAAACAGACCAAGCCCCTGATCATGAAAGAGATAAACTAACACGTCTAATGGGGATTTTCTCTCCTTAAGCATACTATCACCCGGAAAAGGCCCTGCGATATCTAATTTGAATTTGTCTTGCATCTGTCTAATGGCACCAAAAACACGTTGGTCTTGAGACCCTATCAAACCATTTTCTCCTGCATGTGGATTTAATCCTGAAATTAGATATTTTTCAGTCGGCCATTTCCAGTGATTCAGACAGTTATATGCATTTTCTAAGCTTAAAAAAATACGCTTTTGAGTCAAAGTCTCATCCAGCTTGTCTATTGCGACATGATCAGTGATTAATAACATTTGCATATCCGGTGCAGAAAAAAACATGCCCAATTCTGGTTTTTTATAAACATGGCGAAAATATTCGGTATGTCCGGCAAAACCAGTTGGAAATTGATCCTTAGAAGTTGGAAGAGTGTACAAAACTCCCCCGCTCTCTGAAAGACGCATACCTAGTTCAAGACTACTTAAACTTTGTGAATGAATTGTCTTTTTTAGCCAAGTAACTGGAATTTGAATATGCGCCAATTCAATGTTGTCTTCATGAAGTTTGAAAGGAAGCTTTAAAGAAATTAGAGTTTCTTTAACACCCTCTTTAAAAGCAATCAAATTGAGATGGTGTAGTTTTTCTTGGGATAAAAAGAGACAGCTTTTAAAGAAAACTTCTAAGCCGATACCCTCTTGATGACCTTGGGTAACGTACACTTTCATATTTAAAGAAGATTTTTAATGTAGTAATTAGAAAATTCACGGTCGAACCAATTATTGGTCACAGCTTTACCTTTTTCCATAAAGATGTCGTTTTGAATTTGCTCTTTAAATTTAAGAAAATCCTGTGATTCAACTAGGTCTTTTTTCTGCACATAAAATATGTGTAGATATCCACCCAGGGAAGTTGCCTTAGAAAAAGATCCTTCAGATGTAACTTTAAGAGTATTACCAAGCTCTTTTGATAGTGAATCTTCTGTTAGGTTTTCGAGATTATTAGTTTCAAGATCACGATACTCTTCAGGAAGTTTGCCTGTTAATTGATAGTCTTTTAAAACTTCAAGAAAACGATTTTCATTTTTATCTACCAGATTACTTTCTTTAATGTAGAAATCCACAAGATTATACTTGAACGCGAGCGCACTGTTGGCGGTGTTTCTCCGATAATACTCATTTTTAATTTCTTGCTCTGTAACTGAAATTAATGGAGCAATGATTTTTGAAGCAAAGACGTTATATTCCATGGTTTCACGAATAACTTCAAAGTACTCCTCAAATGTTAATTTTTTACTTTTAAGAAAGTTCAAAAGATCAGCTCGCTTTAAGCCTAAACGACCTTCAGTCATTTTGATTCTGGATTCAACGGCATCATCATTTATGATATAGCCTTGTGCGCTGATTTTATCTCGAATAATAAATGATTTAATGATTATATCGAGTAATTTTTTTTTATCGTATTTGGTTTCACTATAAATCATGGGAGAAATTTCTTTGCGAGCGCTTAAAGTTTCGTCCATTCGATTTATTTCTGAAAGGGAGACGATGCGAGTATTTACAACAGCAACAAGTTTATCGATGAGTTTTTCAGAGGCCCAAGCTGAGCTTGAGCCTAAGATTATAATTAACAGTAATATTTTCACGACACTTCAATGTTATAGGTTCTTCTTGATATCCACGCCTTTAGCGAGACCTTTGAAGTAGTTCTCAATAATGGCATCTCTTTTAGTATCGTAAATGATTTTCTTGTACAAGTTTTTGTCGACCTGATCGTAGCTCTTAACACCGAGCACCTTAATAATATGGAAACCCATTTGAGATCGCACTGGCTTAGAAATGAATCCAACCTTTTGACCTTTAATTGATTCAAAATATTCAGGGGCTAAACGCGTTGGTGGCTGGAAACCAAGATCGCCACCTACGGCTGCCGCAGACGTCTGTGAGTATTTATTGGCAAGTTTAGCAAACTCTTCTGGTGATTGCTGAAGTTGGGCATAAATTCCCATACTTTGATCGTATGCACCTTTTACTTCTTCCGGAGTTGGTTCAGCTCTTAATCGATAAAGAATGTGGGCAGAACGATATTCTTTATTATTTTCATAATAATTTTTTACGTCAGCATCGGTTACATTGATTTTCTTAAATTCATTTTCAAGATCTTTCGAAATTTGTGCATGGAAAAGAATATCTTCTTGTTTTGCAATAACTGCAGGATCTTTGTCGAGCCCGGTCTTTTTTGCTTTTTGAATTCCCAATTCACGACTGATTAAATCTTGAAGAGAAATTTCTTTGGTTATTCTTCTCTGACCAACAAATTTTAGATTTTGAAGATGATATTCTTCAAATTGTTTTTTGGTAATTACTCTTCCATTTACTGTAGCAACAACATCTTTTTGTTGTGCAAAAGCCGGAAGGACCATAATGGTCGCCACTAAAAAAAGCATGAAGTTTTTCATAAACATCCTTGTTAATTATATCTAATAAAAACGTTAACATGCGCCCATTTGTGCGGCAATATGTTTCGCAAATTCTAAAAGCATCTGATGACTTACGAGCTCTTTAAAGTAGCAGATAACCGAAGAATCCGGATTAAGCTTGTATAATTTGGGCTTATTCATGAAAAAACTCAACATTTTATCTCTTAACTGATTATTATGGTTTAGTATTTCCACGTCAAAATACAAATTGATCTGAGGACCAGAAACCTTAATTAATCGAATCCCTAAAGATTGGAAATAAATTCTTGAACGCAGAATTGAATACAATGTTTCTAGTTCTCTTGGGGTGATGCCAAATGCATCAGTTAATTCAGAAATAATATCTTCCAGACGTCCATGTTCATTAGAATTCGAAAGACGCTTATAATATTTAAGTCTTAGGGCATGATCCGGTATATATCCATTAGGAATGTAGGCTGAAAATGGTGCTTGTATCTCAATATTTTTTGCAGAAACTTTTTGCTCTCCACGAATTTCTTGAATCGCTTCGGTTAATAAATCCATGTAAAATTCAAGACCGATTCCTTCAATATGACCGGATTGTTCTCCTCCTAAGATGTCACCTGCACCTCTGATTTCCATGTCAGACGAAGCAAGAGAAAATCCACCGCCAATTTCTGCATATGTTTGTAAAGCTTGAAGACGGCGTTGTGAAGTTTCTGTTAATATTCTATTTTCTGGCACCATAAAATAGGCATAGGCTTTTCTATCTGAACGACCAATTCTTCCACGTAGTTGATGAAGTTGGGCCAAACCATATGTATCAGCACGATCAATGATCATGGTATTAGCATTTGGTATATCAATACCAGATTCAATAATTGTTGTGGCCAAAAGAATATCGGCTTTGTGATCATAAAAATCATTAATTCGTTTTTCTAATTCTCGCTCCGCCATTTGTCCATGAGTCACACTGACCCGTGCCTTGGGTACAAGTTTTTTGAGATAGATTTCATGTTCCTCTATATCGTGCACTCGATTGTGGACATAATAGATCTGTCCTCCTCGCGCGAGTTCTTTTTCAATCGCGGATTTAAGTGTTAAATCATCTTCTTTAATGATGTAAGTCTTAATTGATTGCCTGCGAGGTGGAGCGGTTTGAATTAAAGAGAGGTCTCTGATTCCCAGAAAGGAAAGTTGTAAAGTTCTAGGAATGGGTGTAGCTGTCATGGTTAAAACATCAATGCCCGATTTTAATACTTTAAGTTTCTCTTTATGGCCCACGCCGAACCTATGCTCTTCATCTATGATCAATAAGCCTAGATCATGAAATTCCATTTTCTCAGATAGTATGGCATGAGTACCAATTAAGATATCGACTTTGCCCTCGGCTACTTTAAGCATGGTCTGAGTTTTTTCTTTAGGTGATTTGAAACGAGAAATGAAATCTACATTCACTGGAAAGTTTTCAAAACGTTTGGTAAAAGAATGAAAATGCTGAAGCGCCAAAACAGTCGTTGGAACTAAAATAACAACCTGTTTTTTATCTAAAACCGCTTTCATTGCTGCCCGCATGGCTACTTCGGTTTTACCAAATCCCACGTCACCACAGACAAGACGATCCATCGGAAATTGTTTCTGCATATCTTCTATGACATCATTGATGGCTTTTTGCTGATCTGGAGTTTCTTCAAAAGCAAAAGATAGCTCAAATTCTTTATACATATGATCAGGTGGTGAAAAGGCAAATCCACCGCTAAGTTTTCTTTCGGCTTGCAGTCGTATTAAATCAATGGCGAGTTTTTTAACCGAGCCACGAGCCTTGGCTTTTAATTCATTAAACTTTTTAGATTTTAAAGAGGCAACTTTAAGACCTGATGAGGCATCAGCATGTTTTTGAACTAGATTTAATTTATAAACTGGAACATAAACTTTATCGTTATCTTCATAAAGAATAACCAAGTAATCATTTTGTTGATCCATTGCTTGAATTGTTTCAAGACCTTTATAAATACCTATTCCATAATCTCGGTGGACCACAAAATCATTGATTTTTAAAGTCGCCATTTGTTCGGCAAATAAATCTTTATTTACCGTAGATATTTTTTTAGTTTTTTGTTTTTTAACGGAAAAAAAATCACTTTCAGATAAAACGAAAATGTGTTCATTTTTATAATAAAAACCTTCATCTAATTTGCCCGAAGCAAAATGTAAACGATCTCCTAAAGAAGTTAATCCATTTTCTTCTAAAAGATAGGCCAGCTCTTGCCGGGCATTTTCAGATTTATAGGTAACAATTAAATGTCCGTAATTTTTGAGTTCATTTTTTAGAACCTTGAGGCTGCCTTTAATATACTCAAATTTATTTTCTGGAACAGCACCGGATATCTGCAGCTTAGTTTGCAGATGAGCCTTCAGTTTTTCTAAATTAAAATGAAGTTCACGATCAAGTGGCTGATCCAAAAAATAGGAAATATCTAACTGATCCACAATTAAGGTTTTGTGCGCATTTGCCTTAAATTCTTGAAGATAAAAATTATCAGGCGATGGGACAATGGATGAACTTTTAACATCATTTTGCAAAGCTTCGAAATCTTCAATCTGTTGGGCCAAAAACAAGTCAAAGTTTTTTTGACCATTATCGGTATTAAAAAAAGTTAACTTCGCATTTTGGGTTAAATAATCTAAAAGGGTTTGAGGTTTCTCAAAAAACAAGGGAATAAATAAGGGGTAATTATCAAACAACTGCCCCTCACTCATTTTTTGAAAAAGTTGTTTTCTAACTTCGTAACGATTTTTAAAACGGGGTTGGGGTTGAGCAATTTTAGATCGTAAATTCGTAGCAAAGGGATCACGAGTTAAGTATCCGGGACCGGGAATTAAACAAACTTCCGTAAAACTCGTTTCCCGATTTGTTTTCTGTGTTTCAATTTCGATTGCGAACATTTCTTCAATGAGATCATCAAAGTAATGTAATCTTACCGGGGGATGAGCGATGGGATAGATATCAAAAATCTCGCCGCGCCTAGAAAAGGTTCCCGGTTCTTCAACTGTACTTGATGGGTAATAACCCATCTCTGTTAATTTTTTTGCTAAATCAAATGGCGATATAATGTCTTCTTTTTTAATGAAGAAAGATTTTTCTTTAAAAAAATCGGGATCAGGTCCAAGCATTAAAGCGGCTTCCCAGGTGGTTACCACAATAATTTTTTCGCCTTTAACTATCCTTTGGAGGACAGACCATCTTGCCAGTAAAGAACTTTCGGATGTAATGATGCTGGAATAAAGGGAGTGATTATGCCCTGGGTAAAAATAAACATTTTTTAATTGTTTCAGCGCTTCATAAACATCTTCCGCTTCATCTTGATCTGAGCAAACAAGGAGATGTGTGTCAGAAAAGATCTGCTCCTTAAAATAACTTCCCGCAAGAAAACACCATTGATTGGGAGAAATCCCCTTGAGGTACAGTGATTGCTGATGTTCTTGCCAATATTGCAATTTACTTTGAAGTCCACTAAACAACATAAAGTTTAAATCCGATTAAATTCGTTAGTTTTATTTTAATTATTATTTCGTTTTCTGCATTTCGCCAAAGTTAGTTTACTCTGTGACAAATAAAATAACATCTTTCCTATTTTCAACATCTTTTGTATCTTAAAACTACTTTTTCTTAAGAACTCAATGTAGTGGAGACGTCCATGATACCAGCTTCATTCGATGGCTTAATGCCTGTTGTTATCTTTATGGGTTTAGCAGTTTTGCTATTCTTCGGGGGACATTATGCTTCTGTTCTCCTCGCCCCAAAGAAGCCTTCGCATCTCAAATCTACTCCATACGAGTGTGGTGAGCAACCAGTTGGTTCAGCTTGGTCCATGTTCAACGTACGATTCTACGTGGTCGGATTAATTTTCATCATCTTCGATGTTGAATCTGTTCTTATGTTTCCAGTCGCTTCAATCTTTAGAGAGCTAAACGATATGGGTCAAGGTGGATATGCATTAATTATCTTCTTAAGCTTCATTTCAGTTCTTATAGAAGGCATCGCTTATTGCTGGAGAAAAGGTGACCTAGATTGGGTTAAATCTTTCCAGTCATCATTAAAAAAAGAAACAAAATAAGGTCCATTATTTATGAATCAAACCGTTGTAAGTTATCTTTCACAGTATGAGTTTTATGACACTCTTTTGGCGCTTTTTAAAAATAACCAAGGTGCTTTAGCCTTCACTATTTATCTTCTTCTCTCTCTTGCGATTGTTGGTATGTGTGCCACTATAGGTGGACTTGGAACATATGCAGAAAGAAAAATCTCTGCCGACTTACAAGCGCGTATTGGACCAAATCGTGTTGGACCATATGGGCTTCTTCAAATGCTTGCTGATGGCGTGAAGATGATGACTAAAGAAGACATTATGCCGTTCACTGCTGATAAGATGCTATTTTATCTTGCTCCTCTACTTTGCTTAACTGGCGTGTTTGCTACATTGGCAGTTCTTCCATTTTCTGGCGGCTTTATTATGGCCGATCTTAACGTTGGAATTTTTTACTTGGTAGCGATTTCATCTTTAGTTGGAGTAGGTGTATTTCTTGGTGGATATGCCTCTAACTCAAAATGGTCAATGCTTGGCGGTATGCGTGGAGCTTCGCAAATTATTTCTTACGAAATTCCAGTAACCATTTCTATTCTTGCCATCACATTGCTTTCCGGTGGAATGAGCTTTGGGACCATTGTCGGTCATCAAGGTGGATTGCCTCATGAATGGTTTATTTTCCATAACCCATTCTCATTTTTAGCCTTCTTTGTTTATGGAGTTGGCGCTCTAGCCGAAACAAACCGCGCTCCCTTTGATCTTCCGGAAGCTGAATCAGAACTAGTTTCGGGTTATCATACAGAATATACCGGCATGAGATTTGGCTTCTTTGCTTTGGCAGAATATATTGAAGTATTTGTTGTTTGTGGTGTCGCCGCTTCTTTATTCCTCGGTGGTTACCAAGTTCCAGGAATCAGCCTCGATATTCTTCCTATTCAAGCTGTTCAGTTCGTGATTTTCATGACTAAAACATTACTTCTTTATTATGTGGTTATTTGGATTCGTTGGACGTTTCCACGTCTTCGAGTTGATCAACTTATGGCCGTCTGTTGGAAATATTTAACTCCAATCGCAATTTTTAACCTGGTTGGTTGTGCAATTTGGACTGTTGCATTTAACGGAAAATCTATCGCCGAATTAATTTTCGGCGGCGGACATTAATATTTAAGGGACACTCATGTTCATACAATTACTTTTTGCTTCTTCTGCGACTTTAACGGTTGGATGCGCTCTCGGTGTGCTGGCCACTAAAAACCTTATGCATTCATGTATTTTTCTTCTGGGTTCACTCATGGGAGTGGCTGGATTATTTGCAACTTTAGGTGCGGACTTCGTAGCTGTGACTCAAATTATGGTTTATATGGGTGGTGTCGTCATTCTTATGTTATTTGCCGTCATGTTAACGGGCGGAAAAGACTTTATTTCACGTGCTCAAAACTTACTCGGCCTCCCTAGTTCAATGGGAAATAAATGGACTTACTCAGTGGGCGGTCTGGTTGGGCTTGTTCTACTTTTAACTAACATAAGACTTATTTCAAATGTAATGAATTCTCATGCTCCTAAAGTGATTGGAGATGAGTATCCATCAACTGTTTCTCAAATTGGTCACTTATTAGTTAAGGATCATGTACTTGCCTTCGAAATTTCTTCTGTTCTTTTACTTGGTGCCTTAGTGGGAGCTGCAATTATTGCTCGTCCACGTAAGCAAAAATAAGCGAGTTAATTATGATGAGTTTAGGTTCTTATTTAATTATTTCTCTAATCCTTTTTGTCATTGGATTAGTTGTCATGCTTTCCCGAAAAAACATTGTGGCGATTCTTTTAGGGATTGAATTGATTCTTAATGCGGCAGCTTTGAATTTTGTCGCTTACTCTCGCTACGTGACTAACAACCTTGATGGTCACATTTTTAGTCTATTTATTATTGTTGTTGCCGCTGCTGAAGCAGCAGTGGGGCTTGCGATTGTGATTCGTTTCTTCCAAATAAAAGAAACAATCCATATTGATGAAGCCACACAGTTAAGAAATTAAGGGTCATACATGGAATATACAGTTGGAAGTATTGCACCGATTTTTCTTTCCCCAGTAATTGCGTTTGTAATCAACGCTTTTTTTGGAAGAAAGCTCCCTCGTCAGGGTGATTGGCTCGCAACACTAAGTATTTTTATTTCTTTTATTTTTTCCGCAAGAATTTTTGGGGATTTCGTTTTTGGCCAATTTGCTACCGATTTCTTTATCCATAAAACTTTCACTTGGTTTGATCTATCTCATGGTTCTCAAATCTGGAAAGTTGATATGGGTATCTATTTAGATAACATGTCTGCCATCATGCTTTTGATGGTTTCTGGTGTGGCATTTTTAATTCACCTTTTCTCTACCTGGTATATGGATCATGATGAGAAGCACGGAAGATTTTTTGTTTTCCTTCCTCTTTTTACTTCGGCCATGCTTGGCTTAGTTCTTTCTGATAACCTTTTCTCTCTTTTTATCTTTTGGGAAATCATGGGCTTTTGCTCTTACTCTCTCATTGGTATCTATAATAAAAAAGAGAAAGCGGGCGATGCTTCTCTTAAAGCATTTATGACAACTCGAGTAGGAGATGTTTTTCTCTTATTAGGTATAGTTGCCCTTTGGATGTTGCTTGGAAGTGTGAACTACGTTGATATTTACGCAGCCATTGCTGAAGGAAAATTTGACGGACAATCTGTTCTTGGAATTTCATTTGCGACTTTTGCGGCTCTTTGTATTTTCTTAGGTGCCATGGGTAAATCAGCTCAATTCCCACTTCACGTTTGGCTTCCTGATGCGATGATGGGGCCGACTCCAGGTTCTGCTCTCATCCACGCTGCTACTATGGTTACAGCGGGTGTTTGGGTTTCTCTTCGTATGTATCCATTAATGGTTCTGGGTGACATCACTTGGTTCATTGCCGTGATTGGGGCCATCACCGCTTTTGGTGCAGCCACTATTGCAACCGTACAAACTGATATTAAAGCAGTACTCGCTTACTCTACTCTTTCACAACTTGGTTATATGATCATTGGTGTGGGGGTTGGTTCGTATAATGCAGCTTTCATGCACGTTATTACTCACGCTTGTTTTAAGGCGTGTCTCTTCTTGTCGGCCGGTTCAATCATTCATTCTGTTCACGAGCAGGAAATGCCTAAGTTGGGTGGACTTCGTAAGTATCTTCCTTACACGCATTTTGCAATGATGGCCTGTACACTAGCCATTGCGGGTATTCCATTCTTCTCTGGTTTTGTATCTAAAGACAGAATTCTTGGTGATGCTCTTTATTATGGTTTCATGTCTGGTCAGAATCCACTTCTTGCGATTGTTCCAATTCTTGGTTTCGCAGGCGCGGGGCTTACAGCTTTCTATATGTTCAGGATGATGTTTCTCACTTTCTATGGAGAGAATAAACAGCATCATGATAACCACGGTCATGGTCATGGACATCACGATGCTAAAGGACACAAATCTCATGGACACGACATCCATCATGAGCACCTTGATGTCCGTCAGAACGTCCCTCTTCTTATTCTTGCAGTTTTTACGCTTGGTTTTTGGTTTAGTGGAACACTTACAGGCCAGAGTTTTGGAAATCTTTTTGGAGCAAAGACTGAATGGTTTAAAATTCTGGTTGAAGCTCCCCAAGTTGAAAAATTCGTTAATCATAAGCGCGAAGATTTTTCTAAAATGGATACAAGAGAGCAATCCCATCTTGAGCATGCACATTATCATCACCAAACTGGTTATGCAGGACCAAATCCTGATGAGCACAAACTTCATTCAGCTCACACTATTGGTGCCATTGCTTCAATCTTTATTGCTTTTGCCGGTGTATTACTTGCCTTCCTTATGTACATCAAGAAATCTGTTAACCCATGGGCAACCAGATTTCCTGGACTAACCAAAGTTCTTCAGAACAAATACGGCTTCGATGATTTCTACATCGATGTCTTGATTAAAAAAGGTTTACTTGGACTTAATCGTGGCTTGGCGTGGATTGATATGGGCATCTATGACCGATATGTAGTTGATGGAGCAGCAGCTGTTAATCGCGTGATGTATAAAGTGGCAAAATGGTTTGATAACGTCGTTATTGATGCCATTGGTGTAGATGGAACCGGTGTTGCCGTAAATCTTTTCAACTTGGTATTGAGAATTGTTCAATCAGGAAAGATCCAGTTTTATTTCATTATGTTAGTGATGGTTTTAGCTAGTTATATTTGGACATTAAATTTTTAAGTTAGTTTTTTTTATAGAGAGAGGTTCGTTGTGAACGGAATACTGAATTGGATTTTATGGTTACCTATCCTTGGCGCTCTTGGAGTTATTGTTACTCCGAAGGCAAAAGAAAATGTAATCCGTATGGTGACTTTATTTACTACTTCAATAACGCTGATTCTATCAGTGCTGCTTTATTTGAAGTTTGATACTTCGACAGCAGACATGCAGTTTGTAGTGAAGTTTCCATGGATTGAACAATTTCATATCAATTACTTTTTAGGAATCGATGGCATCACGATGCTCATGACGTTCTTGAATGCTCTTCTCTTCTTTATCTGTACTTTGTCTTCATGGACAGTTGAAAAAAATGTAAAAGCTTACTTCGCTCTACTGTTGATGCTTCAATCAACAGTGTTTGGAGTTTTCTTCTCTTTAGATTTTTTCCTTTTCTACGTTTACTGGGAAGTTATGCTTCTGCCAATGTTCTTTCTCATCGGAATCTGGGGTGGAGAAAACAGAGAGTATGCAGCGATCAAATTCTTCCTCTATACTTTCTTTGGTTCGATTTTCATGTTGGTAGGTATCATCGCTCTTTATTACGCTAGTGGAAAAGGTGTTGATTCATTTAATATCCTTGCACTGCAAGGTGGTAAATTTGTAAATGAAACAGTGATGATCTTTGGTCACACGTTCTCTTTTGAACACTTATTCTTCTGGTTTATGTTCCTTGGTTTTGCCATCAAGGTTCCTGTATTCCCTTTCCATACTTGGTTACCACACGCTCACGTTCAGGCCCCAACTGCAGTTTCTGTAATTCTCGCCGGTGTACTACTCAAGATGGGGACTTACGGATTTTTAAGAATTGCATTCCCAATCTTCCCTCAAGCAGCAGTTGATTACTCTTCAATCATCGCTTGGTTAGGTTTGATCTCTGTTATCTACGGAGCCTTCTGTGCCATGGCCCAAGATGATATGAAAAAACTTATCGCTTACTCATCGGTTTCACACATGGGTTTTGTCATGCTGGGTCTTTCGGCCATGACTACTCAAGGCATGAATGGTGCTGTTCTTCAGATGTTTAACCACGGTACTTCTACAGCCATGATGTTCTTACTTATCGGGATTCTGTATGAGCGCTCTCACCACCGTTGGATTGTTAAACCTGATGGTTCAAAAGGTTACGGCGGCCTTTCAACTAAACTTCCAAAGTACACAACTGTGTTCATTATCGGTATGTTTGCTTCACTTGGTCTCCCAGGTCTTTCAGGGTTTATCTCTGAGGCTCTTATTTTCCTTGGAATCTATCAGAAGTTCACAACCATCACAGTTATTGCAGTAGTTGGTCTCTTAATTGGTGCTGCTTACTTATTATGGATGTTTAAGCGTATGTTCTTCGGTGAAGTTAATCCTGAAACTGAAGAATACGATGATATGAATGCTCGTGAAGTGTTCTACATGATTCCACTTTGCATTTGTGTAGTTGTGTTTGGAATTTTCCCAAGCCCACTTCTTAACGTGATGAAAGCTTCTGTAGGTCAGTTAGTTGATCTGTTAGCGAAATTTTAAGCGAGGTCTTTGTGATACAGCAGCTCTTTGGTTTTTTAAGCTACTACATTCCGGAACTTATCTGCATTGTGCTGATGACGACTTTGTTAGTACTTGAAGCCTTAGTAAAAGAAGAACATGGTAATCGTGGCAAGATCATCGGTTATGCCCTGGCACTTCTTTCAATAACACTAATTTTCTTATTTAAGAACTTGGGTGAAGCTCCCGTTTATATTTTTCACAATGCTATAACAATTGATCCTTTTAGCACGCT
Source organism: Bacteriovorax stolpii (assembly GCA_945860895.1). GTDB lineage: Bacteria > Bdellovibrionota > Bacteriovoracia > Bacteriovoracales > Bacteriovoracaceae > Peredibacter. Next base: position 21,926 of record CAMASK010000004.1, on the reverse strand, counting down.
TGTTAAAATCATCATGGTATTGGGAACAATGGGTGCTATTTTCCTAAGTTATTCATCAAAAGATATTTACACTAATCTAAAATCTGAATTCGCTATCATGGCAGTTGGAGTTTTAATCGGTGGAATGCTTTTAGCTTCAGCTAATAATATGCTGACTCTATATTTAGGGATTGAAACACTTTCGATCCTTTCATATGTACTAGCTTCATTTAAAAGAGATGAATCAACTTCAACTGAAGCTGGTATGAAGTACGCTTTATACGGTGGTCTTTCAGCTGGTGTGGCTTTATATGGTATCAGTCACCTTTACGGTGTTTTGGGTTCCATCCAGTTTGTAGATATGATCACTAAGCTTCCTGGCCTTGAAGGCACTAATCTTGCGATCGTCATGGTTTCTTTCATCTTCTTTTTTGTTGGGCTTGGCTATAAAATTTCAGTTTTCCCTTTTCATATGTGGACTCCGGATGTTTACCAGGGATCACCAATTCCAGTGACTGCTTTTTTTGCTATTGTTCCTAAAATGGCTGGTCTTGCAGCTTTGGTACGTGTTTCGTTTATCTTTTTTGATGGTGGATCACTTCTTGCTGTTTCATGGACTGGATTAATGCTGCTCATTTCTGCCATGACTATGACAGTTGGTAACGTAACAGCTATTGGTCAAAATTCTGTTAAGCGTCTTCTGGCTTTCTCTTCGATTGGTCACGTCGGTTTGATGATTTTAGGTATTGTGACTTTGAATAAAGCAGGCGTTCAGGCGATTCTATTTTACGGAATCGTTTACATGTTCATGACTTTGATTGCCTTCTATATCACTTCACACTTGTCTGATATGTATGGAACTGACTCATACGATGTCTTTAAGGGTTTGATCTATAAGCACCCTGGCATGGCCTTAATTATGGCCGCTGTACTTTTCTCATTGGCTGGTATGCCTCCATTTAGCGGATTTGTGGCCAAATTTAATATTTTCTCTGTCATTATTGAGAAGAAGTTATATGGAATAGCCTTAGTAGCAGCGATTAACTCGGTTATTGCACTTTATTATTATATGAAGCTCGCTAAAACCATGATCTTTGACCAAGCCGATGGCGATGTTAAGGTAACTGGTTTCACTCCTGTGAATCAGGCCGTGATTGTTGCCCTTTTCATTCCTGTTCTTTTCTTGGGAATCTTTTGGGAAAAGGTTATGACCATTTCTGGGAATGCCTCCCTTTTCATCAAGTAATTCTTAAAAGTTGGGACCTTCGGGTCCCTTCTTTGTTTTTATCCACAATAATTTAAAAACCTTTATAATCTTCCTATGACGAAATATCGCATCCGGCTCAAAAATGGACGGGTTATAGGACCCTTCCTGATTGAACAGCTTCATGAGCTGAAGGCGAAAAATCATATCGTAGGTTCTGAGGAAGCTCAGATTTTTCCAACCGGTGATTGGTTGCCTTTAAAATCATTTGAATTTTATGCTGAACTTATAAAAGAAAATAAAACTACCTCAATTACACCAGATAAATCAGAATCAACTTTCGTGATAGATTTGACTAAACTTAGAAACCAAAAAAATGAATTTGAAATTGATCAGATTGATGTTGTGAAGCATCAGCCAGTTGTAGAATTAACTGAAACCATACGCATTGCTTCTCCTTTGTCGATTGAAAAAGATATTCCTAAAACGGCTTCAGATAATACTTTATTTGAAATGCAACTCGATAATACCTCTGGAGTTGATGTTGAGAATGATATTGGAAATAAAACAATTATAAATCCTGTTGCCCAACAAGAGATTGAAAGGCTCAAAAGAGAACAGAAGGTATTTGAGGCAAGCAAAAAAGCCGAAGAAGAACAAAAAAAATACGAGCTAGAGATTTATAAAAAACAGGAAGCTCAAAAAAGCATTGAAGAAGCTGATGAAACTACCCAGATGATTCGTCTAGATAGCCATAGAGATCTCATGTTAGTTGCTCAGGAAGAAGAAGAAAAAATTGAAAAAGAAATTAAAGCAATAAAGAAAAAGAAAAAAGCAGAAGAAGAGCAAGTCGAACAAGATTTAAAAGATGAAGAGAAAGAAAATGAAGAATTCGTTAAGAAAAAGAAAATTAAACTTATTGGATTTCTGGCAATTTTAGGAATTTTATACGCCATTTTTTTTCCAAGTGATGAAAAACCAAAAAACCCTCCATTCGTTCATTTAAATCCAATAATTGTCTTTCCTGTACCTTTTGACAAAGCAGATAGCAAAAGAGCTCAAATTGAGTACGAAAAGGCAGTTTCATTATTTGCATCAGGTGAATATCCTAATTTAATTAAATCGGGAGAATTACTTAAAAGTGCTTATGAAAATAATATTGATTCTGAGGACATCCTCTCACTTCTTGTAAGGGTCTATGCTGAGGAATTGAAGCATTCCAAAGAAAAACTTTTAGACGCACAAATTATTTTCAATCTGATACAAGCAAAAAGACCATTTCTTGTTCGTAATCCAAATGGTGCCATTGGTTTAAATTTATTTTATATGGCAATCAATAAACCAGAAGCTGCGTCTGATGTATTAAGTAAATATCTTAAGTTGTATCCAAAAAACGTTACTCAAGATTTATTCGCCGTTTATCTCAAAACATTGATCAAAACTGGAAAAATAGATGCAATTTCGCAATTTCACAAGCCGCTGTTAAAAGCTCCACAAAAAAATCGATATACTTATGATGCTTTAATTGAATATTCACTGCTTAATCAGGAGCATGAACAGGCACTTGAATATATGAATGAGGCGATCAAAAATAATCCCAAATCAGTTATGTTTTATTTGTATAAATTAGATTTTGTAATCAAGAATAAAAACTTCAACGAAGCCAAAGCTCTTCTCGTAAAACTGGAGGAGCTTAATATGGAGAATAGCGATTTTAATCGTGCGCGATATTTAGAACTTAAAGGTTTAATTTTAGCCAAGCAGGGTGATACTAAAGGCGCGACTGCCCTTTTTATGAAATCTCTTCAAATAGAAGACTCAATAGAACTTAGAATGAAGCTTGCCGATCTTGCAGGTTCTGATAATCCCCAAAGTGAAACAGATAAATTAATTGCTGAATCTAAGGCGATAAAACAACTATCTTTGGCAAAAGAATTCTTTGAGAAAAGAAATTATGAATTGGCGATGAGTGCTGCTGCTAAAGCCACAGACGTTCTTCCTGGGCATATTCCATCAGAATTATTCCTCGCAAAAGTTCAACTTAGGTTAGGTTTGGCAAAACAAGCATTGAAAACTTTAGAAGAATTAATAAAAATATATCCAGATAATAACAGCATTAATCTTGCACTTATTGATGCCTATATAGATACATATAAATTTAATGATGCAAAAAATAGAATTGCTGTTGTATCAGGTACAGTTTTAAAAAACTCATACGAATTCGCATCCGCCAACGGTCGTCTGTATATTAAAATGGGTGATTCGCTACAAGCAATTTCATGGTTAAGAAATTCGATTAATATGAATCCATTAAATGACCATGACATTTATCTCTTGTCGGAACTTTTAATCAAACGAGCAAATTTTGATGCCGCCAGATTACTGCTAAATAAATGTATGGAACTCGATCCCGTTAATACTGATTACCGCATTGCCTACTCTAAGATAGTTTATGAACAACAAGATGACACTTCAGCAATTGGATATCTACTTGGCTTATTAAATGAATTTGGCGAGAACCCTAGGATATTATCTGAGATAGCGGTTTTCTATTACCGTGCAGGAAAAATAAAAGATTTTCAAGTCTATAAAGAAAAACTAGAAAAACTAACAACTAAAGATAAGTCCCTCTATGAATTTTTGATTCGAGCTGCTTTATTAGATGAACGTTTTGATGAGATTCCTAATTTAGTAGAACAGTTGATCGCTATAGAACCTGGTGAACTTGAAGCAATGATGACTGCTGGTCGAGTTCTATATGAAAATGGAAAATTAGTTGAAGCAGCTAAATGGTTTAAGCGGATTCAAGAAAAACTAGAAACTTATCCTAAAGTTCAATACTATATAGCTAAAATTAAATATCTCAGCAAAGACTTTGACGGCGCTATGAAGGATGTTGAAGCCGATCTTAAGGCCAATGGGGATAATGATGCTGATTTAACCTTAATGGCCCAGATTTTTGTCGAGAAAGGAGACCTTATACAGGCCGAAAATATGTATAAGAAGTCTCAGAAAATTAACCCTAAAAATTTCGATGCTTTGATGGGGTTAGCTGATCTCAGTACGAAGCGAAACAATTTTGACTTAGCACTGGATCTCTATAAAAAAGCCATGATCGAAAAGGGTGATCAACCAATTATTCATAAGAAAATTGGAGATGTTTACCGTCTACTAGGTCAAGGTGCTCTTGCCGTAGAATCCTATAAATTGTATCTTGAAATGAATCCTGAGGCTCCTGATAGGTCCCAGATTCAATCCTATATTAATCTAATGCAATAAATGGGTGTTCTATGTTGGATATTAAAAAAATCGAAAACGATTTTGAAGCTGTTAAAAAAAATCTAGGTAATAGAAATTTTGATATTTCAATTCTGGATCAAATCGTTGAACTTAACAAACAAAGAAAAATTTTAACAACTGCTTCTGAAACCAAGAAAGCAGAAATTAATAAACTGTCACGTGAAATAGGTGAACTTAAAAAGAACAAACAAGACGCTTCTAATTTAATGTCTCAAGTTGCAACTTTTAAAAATGACATGGAAAAAGAAGCCAACGAACTTGAAGAAGTTCAGAATAAACAGTTTTCTATTCTTGCAGGCATACCAAATTTATTAGATGCTGCGACTCCTGTTGGCAAATCAGAAGACGACAACGTAGAAGTTAAAAAATGGGGTCATCCACGTAATTTTGATTTTACTCCAGCAGATCACGCGGACATTGGTGAAAAACTGGGAATGCTTGATTTTGAAACGGCTGCAAAAATTACTGGAGCGCGTTTTGTCATTTATAAATCAGGCATTGCTCGACTTGAAAGGGCCCTGATTAATTTCATGCTCGATCATCAGATTTCTAAAGGTTTCACTGAAATGATGACTCCTTTCATTGCTCATGAAAGATCATTATTTGGAACGGGAAATCTTCCAAAATTTGAAGATCAACTTTTTAAGTTAAATTCTGAACAACCTTGGTATTTAATTCCAACTTCAGAAGTAACTCTCACTAATATTAAGCGTGAAACAATTTCAGAAGAATCTGAATTCCCTATTTTGTATGCTGCCTATTCTCCCTGTTTTCGTTCCGAGGCTGGTTCTCACGGAAAAGACGTGAAAGGTCTGATTCGTATGCATCAATTTAATAAAGTTGAAATGGTTTCAATTTGTTTGCCTTCTCAATCAGAAGAAATTCACCAGAAGATGCTGGCCAGTTCAACAGAGATATTAGAAAAATTGAATCTCCCCTACAGGGCCATCGCTCTTTGTTCGGGTGATATTGGTTTCGCATCGCAAAAAACGTATGACCTAGAAGTTTGGGTTCCGAGTCAGAATAAGTATCGTGAAATCTCATCCATCTCAAATTGTGGTGATTTTCAGGCGCGTCGAGCGAATATTCGCTTCCGTAACAAGGAAGGAAAGCCAGAGTTTGTACACACGCTAAATGGTTCTGGGCTCGCTGTAGGGCGTACCGTAGTAGCAATCTTGGAAAACTATCAACAAAAAGACGGATCGGTGCAGATTCCAGAAGTTCTTTGGCCATATATGGGTGGGATGAAAGAGATCCGCAAATAGCCATTGTCATTTTTCCGAACTTTCTTTATATTTAATGTCCTGTAGTGGAGGACTGGCCGAGCGGTTTAAGGCAACAGTTTTGAAAACTGTCGTGGGTTAACGCCTACCTGGGGTTCGAATCCCTAGTCCTCCGCCACTTTTTTTGTTTAAAATTCAGATCTTGGTAAGTTGTTTCTAAGCCATATTAGCGGAGACGTGGGTGAGTGGCTTAAACCACACCCTTGCTAAGGGTGCGAAGGGTAATTCCTTCCATGAGTTCAAATCTCATCGTCTCCGCCACTTTTCACTAATTCATTTTTTTATCTAATTTTAATTAAAATTTTTTGCCATTTTCTTGAATTGTTCACTAGAGCATTGTTTGTCGTTTCAATCAAATTCAATAGATAATTTGTATGTTCTTTTCCCTTAGAATAAAAAGGGAGATATCTCATTGATATAGTTTATCCAGAGGGAATTTTACTATTGCGGCACAATATTGTTTACAGGGTTATTACATTTCTGTCTTGCATAATTGCTTAATCTTGTTTAAAAACTAAACCTTCAAGTCTTCAGCGCAGTCGTAGCTTAGTTGGATAGAGCACTTGACTACGAATCAAGAGGTCGCACGTTCGAATCGTGCCGACTGCGCCATTTAAGATCAAAATTAAAGAATGATTTGAAATGTTGTTCCATTTTTATATTCCACTAAACTTATTTCTCCTTTGTGCATTTCAATAATCTTTTTAGTAATGGAAAGACCTAAGCCAGTACCTTTGAGCTTATTATTACTTCCTCTGGCAAATCGAACAAATAACCTAGGTAGCATTTCCTCTGAAATACCTGGGCCATTGTCTTTTATTTTGATAATTAAATTTGGGCTTTGAAAAGTGAGAAAGATGTCGATGGTTTTACCTTGGGGACTATAATCAATGGCATTGTCGATTAAATTCATAAGCTCTTGCATTTTTTCATCAACATGAAATCCACATTGATTTGACGGAGGTAAGTTTCATTGATGCGACATCAATATCAATTTTTTCAAAAGAGATTTCCAAAATCGGAAAGCGTGGATGCGTTGTAAAACTTACGATGCCGCGAAAATTCGAACATATGTTTACCCGCATAAAAAATCATTAAATCTCGCTCTTAGTGATGATTGACTCTTCAAGTTACCTTTATTCTCAAAGAGAGGTAACCGATGAAGACCATTTCCCATGTTGCATTATTTATATTTTTGGTTTCAAGTTATTCTTGTGGAAAGACCAATGATTCAAACAAACCTAAACCCTTAATTACTGAATTAGAAATTCAAGAAGTTTTAAAAAATCAAAATTTTGAATGTGCTTCACTAGGTGGAATTTGTCCAAATGGGATAGCAAGAATTTTCATTATTAATAAAGTGAAACCGGATCGATCATCTGTATGTACAGGGTTCATGATTTCTACTTCTAGACTTGTTACTAACCACCATTGCGTGGCAACTCAGCAACAATGTTCCAATACATATCTTGCTATTTATACAGGTAGTAATCACATGCAAACTAAATGCAAGTCAATAGTTAAAACCATTGAAGACATAGGCGACCCAAACGATCCAAATCGAAAACTAGATTTTACGGTAATGGAAATCACTGATAATTATTCAGACGATTTTTTTCTCCTCGCAGATACTCCCGCAGTAGCAGATGATTTAATTTCTACATGGGTAATTGATCAGACTGGACTAGATAGTATACCTGGCAATTTACTAGATTCGAGGATTACTGAATTTTCCTGCACAGTAGTGGATGAAAATGAAAGGGCTTCTCTTTTTTTGGAAAATTGTCCTATTATTAGCGGTAATTCCGGAAGTCCGGCCCTTAATAATCGGGGTGAAGTTATTGGGGTAATTTGGGGCGGAAGCGCATCCACTGTTGATTCATCATACGATTTAAATTCGAGAAGAAAACTTAATGCCATAGGATTAGCAACTGAAGTTAAATACTTTAGAGATTATCTTATTAGCGACATGGTTTTATAAAACTGTTATCCATCTTCGTTATCATTACCGTAAGCAATTTTTCCGATTTCATCACTTTTAGTTTTATTGGCTGATTCAGGGTCTTGTTTATGAATGTCATCATTTCCCCCATAATGGGAAAGATCTCCTCCATCATTATAGTCAGAAATACCTTTCCTCGTCCCACTATGGGCTCCATGGTGCTGAGTGTGTGATTTTTCTTTGTCTTGTTCTATGATGCACACCTCTATTTGTGAGGTAAATTAGCATAAAACATGCCAAAAATTAACAAGGTGAAAAGACAGTTAAAGTCGATACAGATTATTTAAAACCGATGGGATCATTGCTTCACCCCGGTTAATTAAACTAATCTCATCATTTTGAAGGTGAGTTAAAAACTTCTGTAAGGGTTGGTCCACTGTGCTAATCAATTTAAAGGCCAGTCGAATCTGTTCATCCCAAACTTTATAATGGCGGGACAGGTCATCAGGACAGACAAATTCTCTTTCATGAGCAGGACCATTGGCGCATTGAAATGGTTCAATGATATTCAAGGTTCCATAGTCATTTGTAATTTCTTCCCCTGGCTCAATATCCCTGACTGATATTTCAAAGCCCAATGGCGTCAGGATTGAATTTGGATGATAGCTATGATTCACGTATCGAGTAAGATCCCAACAGAAAACAAAGTTACCCAGAGAATTGCGATATGAATATTTCATTAAATTTTCAAGATTGGCAGGAGTCAGTTTGGATAGATCTTCTTTCAGGATTATTCTATCTAGCTCATCCTTAACCCACATAATTGTTCCAATGGGGATGCGGCAAGTTGCGAATATCCCATATCCAATTTCTTCTGAAACAAATTTTAATTCTGTGTGAGGATGGAGCATTGAATTATCTTAAACGAAAATTTGTCATCCTTCTTGTATTTTTCTATGCTTTTGGCATGAAATTATTCTTTTTTTTCTTGATCTTGGCGTCTTTAGAATCCAGTGCTCAAACCTTGTGCCAGAGAATTGAAGGAGGAATCAGCAATTACCTAGAAGATAGCACTTCAAGAATTAATTTTAAAAATCATGGTGGCCTATTGAATGGCGGAGTTTGTTGGTGGCATTCCAGATTACAAAGATCATCAGCCTATTTGGTAGAATTTGAACCTAAGATGAGTATACCAACTTCTGAAGAGGCCATTAAAATACTCAAAAAAATTAAGGCAATGAAGTCAGTTGTTGTAATACCCGGTTTTGAAGATTTCAATTCTTTTACTAATTTTTTTTCCAAGGAAGTTCAGCAATTTCTGGAGGCTTGGCAAAGAGAAGATGGATTTTTAAATCAGCAATGGCTTAGAGGAATATCTGGTAGATCTGAATTAAGTTCAGATGACATGATCGCAAGAATGGATATTTTATACGCTCAATTTCAAAACTCACCCACTCCTGTATGGATCATGGCCCAAATCAAGGGTGTTTCCTCACATGCTTTTTTGATTTTAGATATGAAGACGGTAGCGAATGGCTATGCTCTAAGATTGATTGATAGTAACCATCCCTTAGATACCAGGTTATTGAATTATGAAAGAGGACAAAAATTTTTAAAGCATGTAAAAGAAAATTATTCTTTTGTACCTTATTTTGGCTTTAAAAAAGATTCTTTAAATCTACAAATGGTAATTAGAAAATACTGTTATCTTACTAAAATACTTAGTGACGACTAATACGATCCTCTGAAGGCCGACTCTCATTGTATATTTCATCTGTGTCTACTTGATTTAAATTTTGCGATCTTACCCCTGTTGGGTTTCTTTGATAAGATGCTTCGCCATCATTGATCTTTAAACTTTTATCAGTTTCATTATCAAAAGATGTGATTAAACGATCTAATTTTTGTATTATGCTCTCCTTAGATTCTCCATATTTTTGTTGAACGATCCCTGTAAGAGAGTACAGATTACCTTTGGTCTGCTCAATCTCATCTTCTGTAATTTCACCCCATAAATTTCTTACTCCGCCTTTAATCTCTGCCCATTTTCCTTTGATTTGACTTGAAGAAAGCATAAATCCTCCCGGTTATGAAATTTAAATTTGCATATAAAGTGCCAAAACAAAAGTAAATGTGTGGTCCCGACTTTGCAGAAAATATAAAAAAGGAAATTCAATTCATAAAAAGGAGGATTCGATGACGACAACCAAGTTAATCGACAATAACAGAAGAGCACATGCTGCCAAAGTTTTAGCTACTAATGCAAAGAAAAATAAACGTGAAGAAAGTGAAAAAGTTTTGAATGATAAAAACTTAAACGAACAAGCAAAAGTTATCCGAGATGATATTTTTAAATTAAGAGAAGATCTTGCAGAAGGTTATGATCTTTTAAAAAACAAATTGGAAAATACTTTTAAGAATCGATCACCATTGAAAACGAAATGAGTGAGTCAAAATGGATAATTTCGAGAGGTAGAATGCCCCTTTAAAATGAAATGAATTTGGTAACTACCTAATTTTTCAAGGTGTAATTATTGGCACATTAAATGACAGAAGTCTTACAAGAGATTTGATCTCTGACATTACAAGGAGAGAGTTTATGTTACGAGCAGCAATTGCTTTTTTTGTTTTAGGCTTGGTTGCGATCTTGTTAGGTGCTAATGGGGTCGGTGGATTATCGATGGATATCGGTAAGACATTGCTCTTCGTCTTTCTGATACTTGCTGTGATCAGTTTTATTGCAAGTATGGTCACTGGAAGAAAAATGATTAACCGTCACTAAACTTTTCCAAGGATAACTGTGAATATCAAGGTGCATTATTTAATAACTTTATGTGCTTTGTTTTTTCTAGGAATCATTGCAATTAAACCGGGGGGCTCGATGAGAAGTTGCAAACTTTATAAAGGTAGAATGGATTGCCATTATGGAATGACTGAGCACAAAATTAATAAAAATAGTGATGTACAATATAAATTAGATTAACTGGCGAAACCCCGTTAATTTAAAAATCTTTGTTTTAAATCTTCCAAGCCTAATTCTTGAATAAGCAATTTGAGTTTATCTTGCGCATTTTTACGAGGGAGATCTTTGTATTGAGCTATAATGAGCTCATTTTTCATAGAATGTTCCCAACCTACTAGTTCTGTTACGGTTACCTGATATCCATGAGCTTCAAGCTTTAAACATCTTAGTACGTTTGTAATGTGACTACCAAACTCGCGAGTATGAATTGGGTGACGCCACATTTCAGTAAAGAAACTTTTACCAATCATTTTATTTTTAGTTTTTCTAAGTTCTGCAGCAACTTCAGCCTGGCAGCAAGGGACAAGGACAAAATATTTACTATTCTTTTTTAAACCAAAATCAATCGCATCATCAGTTGCTGTGTTGCAAGCATGGAGAGCAGTTACCATACCGACATCAGTTGGAATCAAATCAGAAGTAATTGATTCCTCTACAGATAGATTTAGAAATTTCATGCGGGGAAATTTTAGATGTTGAGCTAGCTGCTGTGATTTTTTAACCAACTCTTCTCTTGTTTCAATTCCAAAAATTTCACCTTCAGATAAATTTTTAAAAAAAAGGTCATATAAAATAAATCCCAAATAGGATTTTCCTGCACCATGATCAACAACTTTTAAAAATTGTTCATTTGTTTTTAAATCATTAAGTAGTGGCTCAATGAATTGATATAAGTGATAAACTTGTTTCAATTTACGACGACTATCCTGGTTAATTTTTCCATCACGAGTCAGGATATGAAGCTCTTTAAGTAGCTCAAGTGATTGGCCTGGTTTTATTTCTGGTATTAAATTCATTCAGGGAACTTAACATGAGAAGGCCACCCTGGAAAACCCAGGGTGGAAGTTTGATAGGGTGTGGGGAGGAAAGCTTGCTAACAATTGGTGTGCAGGTAATTGAATGAATGAGTTTTGAGCTTCCGTTGACCGATTTCGGCCCTACGTTTTAGCACTCAACCACAATCAGCAGATTTGGTGCCAATACATGTATTGTTAAATATTAAGTATTTATTAATATAACATGATTATGTTGGGTATTTATGACACGTAAAAATGGGGAATTATGTCGTTTCAGGCTACTCCCCTTTTGAGTATCATCTAACTTCGAGGTTTAAATGGAACTTTCAAACGAAATCATGTTTCGCTATAGAGAAAGAAGAAAAAGAGATCTGGATGAGTGTAAAGCCTTTTTAGAGCATGAAAAATTTAATGACATTGAAAAAGTTGGGCATCAATTAAAGGGTAATGGAGCGACTTTTGGTTATCCAGAACTTTCTTTATTAGGAAAGAACCTGGAAGTTGCGGCAAGATCTCATAACCATGAAGCTTTGCAAAAAATACTTAAAGCCTTGTCTGAATGGGTTGTTGATTTACATTAGTTTAAATTCATTTCTTTAAGTTTGCGATAAAGAGTTTTGCGGTCAATACCCAAATCCTTGGCCGTCTGCTCTTTAGCTCCCCCGTTTTTATCGAAAATAAACTGAATATATTTTTTACTCAGCTCATCCAGAGTAACTGGCTTTTCATCTTCAAAATTCATACCCTTACTTGCCTTCTCTGATTGATGGGCTTGGTACTCTGAATGAAAGCTCTCTTCGTTTGGTAAGTCTTCAAGTTGAATGTATTCTGATGTTGTGAGGACGACAGCTCGTTCTATTGCATTTTCAAGTTCTCTTACGTTACCTTTCCATTCATTGTTTTCAAGCTTTTGAATAGCCTCTTTTGTAAACCCTTTAACTTGCACATTGTTCATTAATGAAAACTTTTTTAAAAAATATTCACTTAAAGGAAGAATATCATCTTTTCTCTCTCTTAAGGGTGGCATGTATATAGGGATAACATTTAATCTAAAAAATAAATCCTCCCTGAATTTACCCTCCGCTACTTCTTTTCTCAAATCTTTATGTGTGGCACAGATAATTCTTGCTGAAATGTCTCGATATTGGTTCTCTCCAATTCGTTTAACTTTTCTCTCTTGTAGAACCCTTAAAAGTTTTGATTGAAGAGGTAAAGTAAGGTCACCAATTTCATCGAGAAATAAAGTCCCTTTATTAGCTTCTTCAAAAAGACCAACTTTTTTATCATTGGCACCCGTAAAGGCACCTTTAGCATGACCAAATAATTCAGACTCTAGAAGATTTTCAGGAATTGCCGAACAATTGATAGCAATGAATGGTCCATCGTGTTTGTCGCCCAGTTCATGAACTGCCTTAGCAATGACTTCTTTACCAGAACCACTTTCACCACTAATTAAAATATTCGCCTGACTAGATGAAACTCTTTTGGCAAGTTCCATTGCTTTTTTAAAACCTTGAGATTTTCCAATGACTCCCTTGAGTCCCATGAAATCCTGGCCTTGAAAAATAGTTTTCAAATTTGTATTTTCCAACTGAACCTCATTCAGATGGAGTGCTCTTTGAACTGAAATCAGGAGTTGTGGTATGTGTAGTGGCTTTAGAACAAAATCATAGGCACCTGTCTCAATTGCCTCTACTGCAATTTCGACGCTCCCTTCTGAGGTCATTAGGATTATAGGTAAACTAGGGTTACTTTTTTTTATTCTTCTAATGAAATCCATACCAGACATAACAGGTAATTTAAGATCTGATATGACGACATCTGGTTCTGTTCTTTTATTTTCAATTTCAATTAAAGCTTCTTCCGCATTACTAAATGCCAGAACCTTGTAACCGCGCTGTTTGAAAAAACTGCTAAGTAGGTCCAGCAGGTCCAGGTCATCTTCGATTAGAACAATTGTTGAGGTATTTTTTAACTTCACGGGGCTAAATTCCTTTGAAGGACACTTTTGCCGAAATATAGTGGCAAAAATACCCAGTGACAAGTCTGGTGAGGCAATAAACCCTCGATATAAATAAGATTGAAATTGGCACCTTCCGTGCATTTATGCTCCGAACGTTCAGATAACCATAATAAAATCTTCGGAGTTTCTTTATGTTTCGCACTGCCCAGACCATTTTTGCATTCGGCCTTATAACTTTTTTGATGGGAGCTTACGTTTCGGATGATCAAGACGCGCCAGAGGAGGATTATAAATTTGAAGAGGAGATGCATTGAAAAACCGGAAAAACTGTAAATATAGGCAAGAAGAAATTCATAAGTGCTTATTTGGCTCACTTATCGTTACTGCCATTATCTGTTTATTTCTATAAGCTTTCAGGATGAAGTTGGCTGAATCAATGAAATATGTGCTGAAGAAAAAAAGTCAGAACATAGTTACATCTATTTTAAAAGAAGACTTAAAGAAAGTATTTCAGGATGCCATTGTCGTGATCAAAAGTTTTGTTCAAAATAAGAAAAAATTACCACGTTTAGCAGAAATAAAATCAACATTCATAGGCACTGCTCTTCTTATAAAAGTAATTCCTCAAAGAATTAATACTGCCTTCAAAATCTTTACCTCGGAATTTCTACAGGAGATTGAAAAAATTCCGGATCCGAGGCAAAAAACGGTATTTTGCATGAAGGTCCTTGCCGGTCTAAGTAAACTAACTCTTTCTTCTGCCTACAGTGTTGGATTTGGTGATAGAAAATTATTGGGATTAGGGGCAAGTAAAAATATTTATTCACAGGTGATAGTTTCTAAACTGATTTTTAAAACGGTTCAGTCCTTCATTGTGCGCTTTATTACGGAAATTGAAAAAGAAATATCTGATCCTGTTGAACTAAAAACTCTTCAGGAATTTAAAGCTATTGTTATGGATGATTCGGGCAATGCCATTGATAAGATTTTTGATGGAGTTATCGATCCTGAGGATCCGGCTTTTAAAATAGTTGAGAACTTCAAAAATTATATCTATTTTGGTGAGTTGAATTAATTCGGGACAGAAAGTTCCTTTAATTCTAATATTTTAATATGGATACAAATCAAAAACTTGAAAGTTTACGAGTTCATTATCGCATGGCAAATCTGGACATTTCAGACTGCGATGCCAAACCAGAAAAACAATTTGATAAATGGCTTAATGATGCCATCACCTCACACTGTGATGAGCCTAATGCCTTTGTATTATCTACAGTAAATAATGGACGCCCTCGTGGTCGAGTTGTTCTTTTAAAAGGTATTCACGATGGAAAATTTATTTTTTACACCAATTATCAAAGTGCCAAAGGCCATGAAATTGATAGTAACCCACATGTTGCATTAACATTTTTATGGTTGCCATTGCAACGTCAAGTACGCATAGAAGGCACTATTCAAAAAGCTGACTTAAGTTTGTCCGATGAGTATTTTAAAAAAAGACCAAGGGGAAATCAATTAGGTGCAATGGCTTCACCTCAAAGTAAAAAAATTTCTAGCAGAGAAGCTCTCGAAGCCTTATTTAAAACTACTGATGAAAAGTATCATGGTGTTGATGAACTCACCCGACCTGCACATTGGGGTGGATATTCTGTTTCACCTGAATATTTTGAATTCTGGCAAGGGCGGGATAATAGAATGCATGATCGAATAATTTACGAGAAAATAGCTAACAATTGGGAATTAAATCGATTGGCGCCGTAATACTGAATTATTGAAAAGATAGGCCATTATATATCCCCAAAATCCTCCAATAATAAATCCCCCTAAAATATCACCGGGATAATGAACTCCAAGGTAAATCCGGCTCAAACTTACCAAAAAAGGTAGTATCCATAGCCATTGATATCTATTGGTTTTAAGATTTAGAGTTATAAATGAAAAAACCAGAATACAAAATGAATTTGCGGCGTGGGAAGAAACAAATCCGAATTTACCACCACATTTTTGGCCAAATTGATTAATTAATTCCTTCAATTCTTCCAAATGACATGGCCTTAATCTTTGAACTAAATTTTTGATTATATAAGATGATGAGACATCGGAAGCAAAAATAGACATAAAAAGTAAAAGGACAAACAAGCCAAATGTTTTTTGATTAAACCGTTTTTTCGCAACCCATATGAAGAAAAAAATGATGGGTAACCAGATTCCCTGGCCTGAAATAATTTGCATTATCGGGTTAAGCCATTCTGCATGTAATGAATTGATGAATAAGAATAATTTTTGATCCCAGATAGATAGGACGTGGATCACTGAAGTGTACCCAAAATCTTTTTGCATCTCATACGGAATACATTCACGACAGCTTCAATAACAATTTTACGACTCATCTTAGAACTACCCACAGTTCTTTCGTAGAAAGTGATAGGAACTTCAATGCTTGGTAATCCAAGGGACCAGATTTTATATTTTAATTCAATTTGAAAGGCATAACCGATAGAGAATATTTTATCTAAATTGATGGAAGAAAGGGCTTTTCGGCTATAACAGTTGAAACCACCTGTAGCATCTGAAAAAGGAATACCTGTTATAAATCTAGCGTAAATTGAAGCAAAGTATGAAAGCAGTAATCTTTGCATTGGCCAGTTCATGATGCGAATCCCACCAATGTAACGAGATCCAATGGCCAAATCATGCGCTCCGATTTTATTTGTAAAGTCTGGAATAGCTTCTGGATCATGAGAGAAGTCACAGTCCATTGTGATCACCGCTTCAAAACCTTTTTCTAGTGCCCAACGGAAACCTTTTATATAGGCTGTTCCCAGACCCAATTTACCTTGGCGTTCAATTAAATAGAGATTTGACTTAGTCGTCTGAAAAGCTTTGATTACCTGTGCCGTTCCATCCGGCGAACCATCATCAATGATGAGTACGTTCAGGGTTGGATGAATGTGATGAAGTGTTTCCAACATTTTTTGGATGTTGGAGATTTCATTAAAGGTCGGAATAATTACAACAGCTTTATCCAAGCTAATCAAAGGAAATCCTTGGCTTATGTTCGAGATTATTTATACCATAAAAATACATGACGAAAATCTTAAATTTATCTCTATGTTTATTGTTAATGCTGCACTTATGGTTAGTGACTGGCTATGAGCTCTCCCACGACGAGGCATATTACTGGCTTTTCTCAAATAATTTGGACTGGGGTTACTTTGATCACCCCCCCCTTGTAGCAGTTCTAATAAGATTATTCTCATTTCTACCTCATTCCGAGTTCGCAGTTAGGGCGGGTTTTCTGATTCTTCACATAGCGACTTGTTTTCTAGTCATGGATTTATTGCCAAAAAGACGAAATTGGCTGGCAATTGTTCTTTTCTTCTCGTTTCCTTTAGCATCATTTGCTGGTTTGTTTGCATTGCCTGATTTGCCCTTGCTATTTACTGCAACACTCTATTGTGTTTTGTTAAAACGCTTTTTAGAAAAGACAAACTTCTTCAACTCGGTCACTCTTGGTCTGGCAATTGCCCTGATGCTCTATGCAAAGTACCACGGAATTCTTCTTGTTTTCTTTACAGTGATATCTTTACCGAAACTGTTTAAAACCAAATATTTTTATCTCGTCGCCGTCGTCGCACTAATATGCTTTTTTCCTCATGTCTGGTGGCAGTACATCCACGACTTTGCTACCCTGAAATATCATTTTTTAGAAAGACCCAAGTCTGATTTTAGTTTTATGAGGCTTTTAGAATTTCTTGGAACACAAATCTTTCTCGCTGGTTTATTTGTTGGCCCCATCGTTTGGTGGAGTAGTCTTAAAAATAATGCGAAAGATGATTTTACTCATGCAATGAAATTTATATGTTTTGGAACGATTATTTTTTTTCTAGTTTCCACTATCACAAAGAAGTTTGAAGCAAATTGGACTATCTTTTTAACAACTCCACTTATTTACCTAAGCGTAAGTTCTTATGTGTGGGAAAAAACTAGCTCTCAAATTATTCTAGGAATATCTTGTGTTATAGTTATCCTCGCCCGATTTCTTTTAATTATGGATCCAAAGACGATTAAAATTTCACGATTAAATGAATTTCATGGTTGGAAGAAATGGACTGCCGAAATTGAAAAGTTATGTAGTTATCCTATTTTGGCCAATAATTATCAGATGGCTTCAAAAATGTCCTTTTATCTGGATCGGCCTGTTCATGCTTTAAACTACCAATCAAGAAAAAATCAATTTGATTTATGGGTTCCTAATTCAGAATATTATCATACAGAAAGAGTCTGTTATGTGACTGATAAAAAACAGTTCGCTGGCTTAACTCTACAAACTCCTGAGGGAAAAAACATGCGAATTGTTCCCGATTTCTCTCCAACTACAGTCGTTTACGATAGTCCTTGAAAAAGATTCTAACTTGCCGTTAAGTAAGGCATGTTAGCAAAATTTAATTTTCAAAATTCTTACGATAAAGTCAGGTTTCTGACTTTAATGCAATTTATATTGGTCTTCATTGCTTTTGTCACAGAAGCACTCTTGACCCATTCTGCAATTTATTTTTCTTTTCTCTTTCAATTGGTTCTCTTAGTTTTTACTTATAATTTTTATTATAAGGCTCTGACTAACCTTTATTATTCTTATTGGAACATCTCCATCATACTTTCAATTTACTACCTCGTTTCTTTGGCGAGAAACTTCTTAACGTTGGGTTATCCATTTGTTGGTATGCTGTTTTTGGTTAGTCTCGTTTTGCTCGTAATAGCATGTTACATAATTTCTTCACCCCTATATTATCCAAGGGTACATTGGTGGGAGTATGACTTTCGTTTTCGAGCTGACATACGCTGCTCTGTTGAAATCGATGGAAATCAATACATAGGTCGACTTTCTGATTTAAGAAGGGGGGCTGCATGTCTTGAATTATTTAGCCATACTCAAGTGGGTCAGCCAATTCAGATAAATTTAGAAATCTTAAATCAGAATTTTACTCTTTTTGCAGAAGTTCGTTCAAAGCGCGAACCTATAATAGGCCGATCAATTGTTTATGGTGTAAAATTTGTAAATAATGATTTAGAACACAAACAACGACTTCGTTTATTAACTAATTATTGGCATGAAAGTAAAAAGATTAAAATTCGCAATAAATTTTCAGCCCAAAAATGAATATGTCTAATAAAATTTTTCAAGATCATTTGTGGTTTATGAACATCGCTTTGGAAGAAGCTGAGTTAGCCTATAAATCTGATGAGGTACCAGTTGGTGCTGTTTTAGTTTCCCCTTCAGGCGCCATTCTTTCAAAGCAGTTTAATTTAAAGGAAACTCATTTTAATCCAACTGGGCACGCAGAAATGTTGTGTATTATAGAAGCTGGAAAGAAAATTCAAAATTGGCGCCTGAGCGACTGTACTCTTTATGTGACACTTGAGCCTTGTCCCATGTGTTTAAGTGCCATGGTACAGGCCAGACTACGGCAATGTGTTTTTGGAGCTTATGATTCTAAGGGTGGAGCGCTTAGTTTAGGATATCATATTCACCAGGATAAACGTTTGAATCATCAGTTCTCAATGATTGGCGGGGTTAAACATTTCGAGTGTTCCAAACTCCTTTCACAATTTTTCAGAGAACGCAGAAGTAACTACAAACCCAAGAACTAGTTGTTTAACGCTCTTAGCTTATGTTAAAACATTGTTTACTGCGGAGATGTGTCAGAGCGGTCGAATGAGCACGCTTGGAAAGCGTGTAATGGTGAAAGCCATTCGAGAGTTCGAATCTCTCCATCTCCGCCATTTTTTATAGTAGTCGAACCCACGAACAAGCCTAGCCGCATCCGATTCGGATGAAATTCAGCAAATTGAATTATAGTTTCAAATACTGCTTTCTCATCCTCTTTAGAGGCATCTTCTAACCTGTTAATGGCATATTGAACTCTGGCCATTACATCATTGGCCGTTAAACCTTGAGAAGCGCTATGGGTGGATTGCTTTGCTTCAAGTTCCATTTTTATGCGCTCTTTATCAGCAGCTTGCGTTTGAATGTCTTTGATCGATTTATAAAACAAACTTGCATCCACTTCAGGCGGTAAATCCGAAACCCTTGCCACAAAGACTAAACTCTACTCGTATATAGAGGCAAACCAATTCTAAGGCAGCTTAACCACCCAAGTTCAAAATCTATTATTTGGCATGGTTATTATACCGCAAATGTTCTGTGATATCATAATGACTGCAGACAGTGAAAATAGAGTACGTATGTTCTTGATAAGCTTGCTAACGAGAATCGGGGCCAATCGGTGGATGTCATGGAGAGGAACGTATAACAACGATTACTAGAGTTTAAAACGAAAGTCAGAAGACTCTAAGCGGAAGGCTGCAAACGGCGAGATGAGAGCGTCACGATAGAATACCCGGCCAAACTTCAATGGTGCTTACTTGATACAGAGAAGAAGCGCTGGCAGGTTTTTGTTTAATATTATTTGGCAAAATAATACCAACGTTTTTATATGAGACTTCATGTGAAGCACGAGTAGGGTTTAGTCTTTGTAATTGACTGGGATAGGGTGAAGAGTTACGCCGATTTATTTAACCAGTGGGATGTGATTAATGAAATCAAAAATAAAATTAAACCTTGATGAATATTTCAAATTTCCTGAAGAGTAATTTGAACTTTTTAATTTTAAAACGATTAAGCGTAAAATGATCAAGGACGATCAATTTAAATTGTAATTTAATTACATCTTTAAAACATTATGAAAAAACAAGATCAAATCAACCCAAATCAATCGATAAATCAGAGAATAAAACTTTCCTTAATAACTAGTGGTAGAATCAGTAATTGTTGCTCAATAAAAGAATCGAAGAAAGAAATAAAAAAGGGGAGAATTTCTTCTCCCCCAAATCCTAGAACCCTTCCTTTAGCAATCTCAAAATTGTTGTTAGCAATTTTAAGATCAGGATTATAAGCTCTAGAATTTTCACAGCATCGAGCATCCCTGCCTCCTAAGGTAGCCTTCATTGGCCACAGGAGCTCTCCGCTTTGATCATTTCGATAAATGTGTTAGAATAAAATACCCCCAAATCCAGGTTTGTTAGGCCTTTTGGGAATTTTCATTGCATCAAAACCCCTCTTATCATGAGGGGTTTTTTTTTGGAATTGTTTGAAGTTATTGAAGATCACATTTTTCGAGTTTGAATCTAAATCTATTCCATTAGTCACAAGTAAATAATTTAAAACCCTAGGTTTTAACTAGAACTCTGCTCTAAAAGATAAAAGAAATTAGGCCTGATGGAGACTTTAAAAATCTCCATCAGGCTTTTAGTTTTTACGATGCAAAATCGAGTTCTATCATTAGTGGCAGATCACTGCGAGTTGAATCTATTACAGCTGAAGTAACTGGCATGACTTCAATCTTCGGTTCAATTGCTTTCAGTTTTTCAGCTTTGAGTGCCCGCAGTTCAGCCGATGCTGCACCCAAGCTCCCCTGCAACGGCTCGCACTGAGCCGTAAAGCCTCAATAGGTCCTTCAATTCATTAGTGGAAAGGATTTTAGGTTCTGGATAGACTTCTAGCTCGAATATAACCACGGCAGGGTGTTCGCAACTTTAGCATTATCTCCGCCATTTTTTTGATTCGAATTCCTAGCCAAAACATTAATAACAAGTTGCGGATGTTCAGTGCCCACCACGTCCATGGTTTTAAAGCAATAAAATCGCCATAGTTCATGAAGATTAATCCAGACAAAAAACATGACAACATAAAGAGACTTAGTTCCAATTTTTGATCAATGAAGAAAATCATCAATGGTAAGAACCATATGAGATATTGTGGTGAAAGCACTTTACTAAAACACAAAAAGGCGAGTAGCGAAGTTAATAAGATTTCATCCAAAGGAATTTTCTTAAACAAGAAGGCTAAGAAAAATAATATTAAAATGAATATAATGGAATAGTTGGCTAAGAATAAAATCCAATCTGGAATATATTTAACATGTTGAGCACCAAAACTGTAATCGAGCGCTATTTTTTGACCACTAAAAAACAGGAGAATGTAGTATAGAGATGACCAAATTGACTCAACTTGTACTCCTCTAATTCGATGGTAATTAAGAAAATTCAGAAACTCAAAATCGAATAAGTCATATGAAACCAAACTCAATCCGATAATGGGTAAGAAAATCCATTTCATCCAAGTTTTAAGCTTAAGATTTTTTTCAAAAAACAAAGTAACCAATATATAGGGGAGAAAAATTAAAGAAATTAATTTATAAGGAATTCCTATTAAACTCCAAAAAAGTGCTTTTATTTTTTGATGGCCACAATAGTGAAGGCTTCCAAAAACCATAAATCCAAAAAATAGGTCCAATCGATCATAGAGAAGTGTAGCTAATGGTAATGAGCATCCAGCATAAATTAAGAGAAACCTTCGATAAAATTTATGTTGAG